>JAKSLA010000047.1 GCA_024401455.1 Paludibacteraceae bacterium
AACAGTTTGAGATTCCTTGGTGTCAAGCCATGCATAACAATACAAAAGCGAACCGTCAAAAAATTGACGGTTCGCTTTTTCTATTATAGATATTTGGGTGTTTTTGCGGATAATCAGATAAAAAAAGGACATAATCAGTTATAAATGGGAGCATATCCAAAGAGAAACAACAAACGCCAGCAGCAATTGACAAAAAAAATAGATTCTACTGATTTTTAATAAGTTGGTATATATAGATTTCAACATCTCTTTATAGAGATATACAAATATGTATATTTTGTTTAAACAAACCAAATATTCAATAAACAAATTCAGTATTGCAATCTACGATTAAATATAAATAATTAATATACAGTATTTTACATAATTTCATTTTCTCTATAAAGAGAAAATGAAACGACAAACGACTAAATTATTTAAGACATAAGAAAAAATTACAATTTTTCTATTCTTGTTAGTAAGCCTCACTATTTACTTGCTTAAGGGACCTTACTACAGAAACACTAGTCTTAATATAGAAAGCATAGTAGTGGCCGTATTAAAAGCACATTAATCTAATACAAACCAACGAACAATCATTAAAACTATAATATTATGTATTCAGAAGAATTAGAGGCGCTCATCAAAAGCGTTGTTGCAGATGGAGAATATAGTGCAAAAGAAAAACGTGTATTGCATAAGAAGGCAAAGGAACTCGGCATCGACATTGACGAATTGGACGTGTATGTGGAAGGTTTGTCTCAAATAGCACTCAATCAACTAAATGCTCCGAAAGAGGAAGCACAGCAGACACCTCAACAACAGCCACTTATGAACCAAAACATGGACAACATAAGGAAATGTCCCAATTGTGGTGCTGTAGTTCCTGCGGGAGTAGGTAAATGTACAGAATGTGGTTATGCTTTTGTAAATGTATCAGCAAACAAATCCTCTTTGCAATTAATGCAAGAACTAAAAAACGCAACATCACCCAAAGAAGTCATATTGAATTTTCCTATTCCTTCAGGGAAAGAAGACTTAATTGAATTTTTGATCACAATGGATACTAAAAGACGAGTTGGAGACAATTTATCTTCTATTTATAACGCAAAATATAACGAAGCCAAATTAAAAGCTCAGATACTTTTTCCTGAGGACTCTTCAATAAGGAACACAATTGTTCACACTGAAGCAGGATGGCAAAAAGACCGAACAAAAAGCTTTTTTAAGAAACCACCTGTAATTATGATTACGATTTCTATTTTTTCTCTATTTCTCGCCCAACTTGCTGATATCTGTCATTGGTATGACATGCAAATATTTTTTAACTTTCTATCTGGGGGCTCATTGTTCTGTTTACCTTGGTATTATATAATAAAAACACCCGATAATAAACAAGATAAATAATAAATCATGTCATACACCGATCTACAATACGCATTAAAAGCCAGTGGATTATGGCAAACCTACGGAAGGAAGAGTCTTTTGGAGATTTTGTCGGAATGTCGTAAAGAAACTGCGCATAGCAAATTTATAGCTTGGCTTTTAGAAGGTTCGTATCTCCCCGAAGAAAAACGTTCTACTCCAACAATTAAATTTATAGAGTTGCTGTCCCAAAGGGCAACGAACCAGAACAAAGATTTATGTAGAATTACAGGCTCCACTTCTTTTAGTGTAGATATGCTTCATGAACATAAAATTGAAGGTATTAATGTGACTACAGAAGCGCCTAAAGATGGTTATAAGATTGATGTACATGTAAGTTTTAAACTCAATAAAAAAACTGTCAATATCTATATTGAAAATAAGGTAGGTTCTAAGGAACGCGACAATCAAACCAATGATTATTACAAGCATTTCAATAAGGCTGCCGTTTGTTTCTATGCTTACCTCACACCAATTCCTTCCTATAGGTTAAATGACTATAAGTCACTAACGACATCGGAAACTTGCAAATGTGATAAGTTCATTCACATAAACTACCAAGACCTGTTGGATGAGGTAATTGAAAACATAAAACCGTTGATTAATGACGCACATTACACTGACATTATCAACCAATACGTAGGTTCACTAACATTGCCGACAATCTACGAAAAAGAGAGACATAGCTATATTATGGCTCTCTCGAAAAATGAAAAGGAGGAAATGCTAAACATTTGGGCGAACTTCGAACCTGAAATCAGGTCTATTCTCGATGAAAAGCAAAGACAGAAACCTCTAAAACATAAATACCATAACGAAGAGTGGCTCATGTGGGAAGAGAACAAGAACATTCTCACAGCCATCGTAACAGCTGTTATTTGGAACAATCGCACGACACGCGATGAACTAACTAAGTTATTGAAAAACATAAATTAATACAATTATGGCATTATTCGGATTATTCGGAAGCAAAAACGAAGGTGGCATGATGGATGTAATCCGTTGTGACGAACCTGAATATTTAGTATGGAAGTGGCGTCCTAACGGACAACCAGCCAACAGCACAAGAAAAGAGAACAACATCAGATGGGGCAGCAGTCTCCGTGTCAAAGATGGCGAAGTTGCTGTTTTTGTCTATAAGCAAAAAGGCGGACCTATGCACGAATACATTGTAGGTCCATTTGACCAAAAAATCAGCACAGACAACTTCCCCGTACTCTCAAGCATCCTCGGAATAGCCTATCAAGGCAACTCACCATTCCAGGCAGAGGTCTATTTCATCAATTTGGCAGGCAATGTACAAATGAGATTTGCAGTACCCTATTTCGATGTATTCGACCCACGCTTTATGGATTTCAGCGTTCCCGTAGCCGTCAGAGGCAGCATCACTTTCAATCTGACAGATTACCAAAACTTCATAAAACTGCATAGGTTGATTGATTTCGATTTGGAACGATTCAAATTGGAGGTTAAAGACGCTGTGATAAAATACATAAAAAACTTTGTTACTAACGCACCCTCTCAATTAGGCATACCAGTTCTACAACTCGAACGACAAACGCTTCAAATCAACGACGCCATCCAACAAAGCTTGACGCCGATCTTCCAAAATGATTTTGGCGTTAACTTAAAAAGACTGGACATCTCCGCCATAGATCCAAATAAAGATACAGAGAATTACAAACAACTGCAACGTGTAACGGCCGCTCAATCAGAAAAACTCATCAATGCGAAAACAGACATTGAGATTACAAACTTGTCCGAAAGCATGCGCATACAACGAGAAGAGGCACAACGGGCTCAACGACTTCAAACAGAATCCAACTATATGGGCGTACATGCACTCAACCAACAAGCAGACGTGCTCAAAGCCAATGCTGCAGGCATGGCATCCGGAGGCACATCTGATGGAGGTGGCATGGGCATAAATGCCGCAGGAATGATGACAAGCATGATGATGGGGCAAGCAATGGGTAGTCAGATGGCCAACATGATGAATCAAATGGGGCAACAATCCACTATGTCTTCTAACACTCCACCTCCTTCCCCTGGAACATCGTTATACAATATCTCCGTGAATGGACAAACAAGCGGTCCTTTCCCTATTGCACAACTTCAACAAATGGCTCAAGCCGGTCAATTTACAGCCAACACTTATGTTTGGAAGCAAGGCATGGCCAATTGGGAATTAGCCAGCAATATAGCAGAACTTCAATTTCTATTTGGGGCAGTTCCACCAGCACCGCCAACTGGAGCAAAACAAAAAAAATCAAGTTCTGAAAACAAGAAGAAAGAAACATCCAGTAAAAAAGAGGAAGGAAAAAGAAAAGAGAAAAACAAACCTGAAATCGTAGTAGCAACAGAAAAAACAAAAGAAGAAATAGAGAAAGAAAAGGCCGCTAAGCTGAAAGAGAAAGAAATTAAACTCAAGGAGAAAGAAAAAGCAGCCAAACTCAAGGATAAAGCAGCTAAACTCAAGGAAAAAGAGGCTAAACTCAAAGAAAAAGAAAAGGCAGCCAAACTCAAAGAAAAAGCAGCAAAACTTAAAGAGAAAGAGAAAAAAGCAAAAGAAAAAAAATAACAATTTCAATTAGCTTATGAAGTTAAGTTTTATACCCGCCATAATCTCTTTATTGATTACTGCGCTAATATGCTATGGCATAAACACGTATTGCAACAACATAGCATTATCCCAATTAGTCACCATCGGCTCAACCATTACAATAGGCATACCCATGCTATTTATGATGGGAGTAAAATTTGATGACAACAGGAAAAAAATAAACATAGCAATCCTGTCAGCACTATTTGTAGCTGTGTTTTTAGGGAGCAATCTATTCTTTGCTTTCAGTCTATTATCAACAGAACCTGGATACATTATAACGAATGGTATTCTTGCTCTTATTTATTTATTGATTGTTTATGGCATAAGTAAACAAAAGTAAAACAGATTAAATAGACAAATCCCATGTAAAAATTACTATAGAGGGATTTGTCTTTTTAACATGCATAAGACTTTTCAAATCTCGTACGCTCACATATCCGCTTTCGGAGTAATCACGGACATTCACATTTGGGCAAAAAGGAAGTGGAGTCAACATTATCCACCTCCTAAGGCCCAGTGGCTGCCCGTCACAACAGACAAGTCAAGCCCACGCCATTGCACAGGACACAAGGTCAGGATTCATTGTATTATCTTCTTTCAACTCAGCAAGTTCCTTCTTTATAACTTCTTCAGGCTTTCTACTTATGGCAGTGCGTTCGTACAACTGAGAATCGATTTTTGCATCCAAAGTACGAGTATCCCAGTGTTCAATGCGGCACATCTCCATGTAGAATTGGCGGGCCAGAAGATCGTTAATGTAACAAAGTGTTTTAATGTGAGTCCAACTGAATTGTCTCCGCACTGCGTACACAATTTCTTCTTCAGAGAAAGTCTCCGCAGTGCGGAGACAATGCCTTAAAGTTTTATCGTTCCATCCACTACCATATCTTTCTGTCAGCCTTGCTGCCAAGTTCTTCACAATCTGTTTGCCATATTCGGCGCGTTGGTTGTAAAGTACATCTTCCTTAATGCGTTTGCCAACATACCATTTGGTCAGGCAAATTTCCGAATTGACATAGACGGCCATTCGTGTGCGGCTGTTGTCTATAATGCCACACACGTCTGAAAACAATGTGTTTTCTTGCGAGTTTTCTATATTAGTTTCTTTGACCATAATAAGCAAACAATATGACTAACAATATGTTAGTTTATAATCTTCCTGTTTTGTTATCTATTAATTCATTTTTCAGTTTTATTATTAACTCTACCACATTCTGCTTGAGACAGACTTTTTAATTCGTTATTTTTTAGCAAATATAATTGATATTTCACAACGAATAAAATGACGCCAACCCAAATTCCAAACATTGCTTGGAAAATTGGAACCGAAGATATAACAATCTCATATTAGCAAAATTACATTTCAAACAATAATCATTCCCACCAACAACCAATTCCATACAACGGCACATTGGCGAGCCAATCTTGTTCTCGATAGGGAGACATGGAGGTTCGGATGCCGCACAATTGCGGATTTTTGGCAATGAAGGCTTTCAGACTCTTAGCCTGCAAGTTTTCCTCCGCCTTCACCTCTATTGGCACAATTTTGATGCCGTGCTGAACTAAGAAATCTATTTCTCCACTAGAGGTATCTGCCGACCAATAATAGATGGACAACAACATAGGTTTCATTTGCTGAAGAACGTATTGTTCGGTCATGGCACCCTTGAAATCAGTAAAAATGGAGTTGCCAGACAAAAGCACTTCCGCCGGCACATTGTTCATCGCACACAGCAATCCAACATCCAAAAGGAACAATTTAAATGCAGAAAAATCTTCGTAGGCTGACAGCGGCATCAAGCCTTTCTTTGTTCTATTGACCTTATAGATCAACCCTGCATCAATCAACCACTCAATGGCTATTTCAAACTCTTTGGCTCTTGCACCCTCTTTCAGCATTCCATAGATGTATTTTTTGTTCTCTTTGGCCATTTGCGCCATGATGGATTTCCATACCATACGAATACGTGGCACTTCATTAATCGGTGCATGTTTGGAAAAATCGTTGTCATAAGTGTTCAATATTGACTTCTGAACTTCCCTGACTCTTTCAATGTTTTTTTCTTCCACAAACACTTTCACCACTTCAGGCATTCCTCCTACGTAATAGTAAGTCTTCAAATGCTCACACAATTGGTCATGAAAAGACATAAGAGTATCCCACTGCTGTTGCTCTAAAAGAGAAGCCAACAAGTTTTCGCCGATGGCTTGCAGAAATTCAACAAAAGAAAGAGGATATAATTCCACAAAATCAACCTTCCCCACAGGAAAGGATGTTCCACTATGAAGCGTTATTCCTAAAAGAGAACCAGCAGCAATGATTGAATATTCTGGCGCTTTCTCTTGAAAATACTTCAAAGCGGTTACACCTCTTGGCGCTTCTTGCAATTCGTCAAATAAAATTAGGGTATCCTTGTCAATAACTGTTTTCGTAGCGACAGACAATTGCATAATAATCCTCTGAATATCGAAATCTTTTTCAAACACTCCTTTTGCCAATTCATTATCCTCGAAATTTATATATACCCATTTTGAGTATTCTTTTTGAGCAAACTCCTTCATAAGCCAAGTTTTACCAACTTGCCTCGCACCCTTAATAATCAATGGCTTGTGATTTGTTTTCAGTTTCCATTCAACTAACTTTTCAATACATTTCCTCTCCATGTGCAGCAAAATTTTCCACAAAAATACAAAAGTGCGAATAAAAAGTGTAGGCAAACGACAAAAAGTGCGAATAAAAAGTGTAGCAACTCAACAAAAAGTGCGAATAAAAAGTGTAAACCAATATACAATAATCAAAACAACAACAATTCACTTTTCACCATTTCCTTTCGGACCTTGCCCCATAACTTATCAATAGGGCAGCACTGCTTCCATTTTCAATCAACATCATAAAGACGATGCATCTTTCCGAAAGCCTTATAAGAATTTGCATATACTCTCATAAATGCCTAACTTCGGCAATCGTTTAGAACATACAGTTATCACATGGAAATAGGAAAGATTAACAAACTAAAAGTCATCGACATAACAGATAAAGGCGTCTATTTGGAAGGCGGCGAAGAGGGGCATCTTTTCGTGCCCAACAGGGAATTACAAGAGAAACCAGCCATCGGCGACGAGTTGGATGTCTTCGTATATCGCAATGCGAAACGAGACGCTGTGGCTTCAGGCATCATTCCCTACGCCATCGCCGGCGAATTCGACTACCTCACGGTAAACGAAGTTTCTCCAGCAGGCGCCCTTTTGGACTGGGGCATCGCCAAAGACCTTTTCTTACCATCAAGAGAGCAGACCAACAAACTGAAGGCAGACCGTTCCTACCTGGTCTATGTATATTACGACGAGCAGACCCGACAAGTCATCGCCACGATGAATATCGACAAACACTTGGGACTTTCGAAACCCGAATACAAGATGAATCAAAAAGTGGATATTCTTGTGGCAAAAGAAAACGAAGTAGGCTACCGCGTCATCGTTGACAATGCACACTGGGGCATCATCTACCATAGCGAGATTTTCGAAAGAGTAGAATACGGAATGAGAACTGTCGGCTATGTCAAGAATGTGCGCGAAGACGGACGTGTGGACGTTGCCCTCCAAAAGCAAGGGTTCCGTGCCGTAGATTCCATCTCTTCGCTTATATTGGACGAATTAAAGAAGAGCAACGGATTTTTGCCTATGAACGACAAGACCGATTCTCAGATCATCTACGACACATTCGGTTGTAGCAAAAAGAATTTCAAAAAAAGTATCGGAACGCTCTACAACCAACGCCTTATCGTCATCGAAGACGGGGGCATCCGATTGGTAGAGGAAGAATAACGCAACGCAACAGCGTAGTACAGACAAGGGAGTGAGGCAACAATTTATCACTCCCTTATTTTTTCCACAATCGGCTTATCTGCGGCGCACCAACCCAACTCCTCCAAGCGCGCCTTCGGAAGCCACAGAAGGGCGCTATGCTCCTTTAAAACGAGTTTTGTAGTCGTAGCCGTGCAAAGATAGGCACTCAACGTCACATCAAAGTCAGGATAGGCGTGCTGGACCGTACAAATTAAATGGCCGACCTTAACATCATAATCCATCTCTTCCAACAGTTCACGGTGCAAAGCCTGTTCGGGCGTCTCCCCCTCTTCCACCTTTCCGCCTGGAAATTCCCAATGGAAAGAGGTGTAGTCATACTTTGTTTGCCCTTTCTGTACACAAAGATATTCCTCCCCAACATTGACCACGGCAGCCACCACCACATAATGTGGGCGACGAGGCTTTTCGAAGAGATATTCCCATGGACTTATTGTCTTCTCATCCGTCTCTTCTCCCTTATTCTTTCTTGTCCAAAACTGTGCCATAAGATTAGCATTAAAAAGAAAAGGAAGGCGTTCGGCCTTCCCTTCCATATTCGATTGATTTTACACCAATTTGTGGATAACCAAACCACTACGAAGTTTTGGCTCGAACCAAGTAGCCTTTGGAGGCATAATGTTACCACTATCGGCAATATCCATAATTTGCTTCATCGAAACTGGGTAAAGAGCAAGAGCCGTCTTCATCTCACCAGAATCAACTCTTTTCTTCAACTCCTTCAAACCACGAAGTCCACCCACGAAGTCAATTCTATCAGAAGAACGAAGATCCTTGATATCCAAAATCTCATCTACGATCAACTTTGAAGAGATGCTCACGTCAAGCACACCGATTGGGTCACTATCATCAAACGTACCCTTCTTAGCAGTCAGGCTATACCATTGACCAGAGAGGTAAAGAGAGAAGTTGTGCAATGCGTTAGGCTTGTACATTTCTGTGCCCTTAGCCTCAACATCAAAATTCTTCTTCAATGCCTCAAGGAACTGCTCATCTGTCAAGCCGTTCAAATCTTTGATTACACGGTTGTAGTCAAGGATTGTCAATTGGCTTGCAGGGAAGCAAACGGCCATAAAGTAGTTGTACTCCTCATCGCCTTTGTGGTTAGGGTTCTGCTTTCTCTTCTCATCTCCGACAAGAGCAGCGGCAGCAGAACGGTGGTGACCGTCAGCGATATAAAGGTTCTTCATCTTAGCGAACTCCGCCGTAACCGTCTTGATGTCGGCATCGTCGCTGATGATCCAGAACTGGTGACCGAAGCCATCGATTGGAGCGATGAAATCATATACAGGTGTAGAAGAGGCATACTTTGCCACCAACTTGTCAAGCACTGCGTTGTCCGGATAAGCGAAGAATACGGGCTCGATATTTGCGTTGTTCACGCGAACGTGCTTCATTCTATCCTCTTCCTTATCACGACGAGTCAACTCATGCTTCTTGATCACACCCGTCATATAATCGTCAACATAAGCACAAACCACAAGACCATATTGAGTCTTACCGTTCATGGTTTGAGCATAGATATAGTATTGCTCCTTTTCATCCTGAACCAACCAGCCTTTGTCTTGGAACATTTGGAAGTTTTGAGCGGCCTTTTCATAGACGCGAGGATCATACTCGCTCGTTCCCTCTGGGAAATCTATTTCAGGCTTGATAATATGGTAAAGAGACTTCTCGTTACCCTTAGCTTCTTCGCGAGCCTCCTCGCTATTAAGTACGTCGTACGGACGGCTCTCCACTTGCTCCACCAAATCTTTTGGAGGACGGATGCCTTTAAACGGTTTTATTACTGCCATTTTTTTATTTTTTAGATTTATTTGTTTCTATGTTTTTCAAAGAATCATTTACAAAAATAAAGAAGAAGATATTATTCTGCAACACGAAACGGCAAAAAACAACAAAGGCACCGCCAAATAGCGATGCCTTTGATTATTCCCTTTCCCTTTGATTATTTCTTAGCAGGCTTGCTTGCCTTAGTAGCCTTCTTAGGGTTTGCTACTTCTTCTGGAGTTTCTTGAACACCAACACCACAGTACTCCTTCAAAGAATCCAAAGCCTTGTAGTGGTCAAGAGATGCAGCCTTTTCCCAATCCAAAGCAGCAGCCTCAACATCACCAGCCTTGTATTTCAAGTGACCACGGTTGTAGTATGCCTTAGCGAATGAAGGGTTCAAAGAGATTGCCTTGTTGTAATCAACCATAGCAGCCTTTGCGTCACCCATATCATCCTTTGTATTACCTCTATTGAAAAATGCTTCAGCGAACTTAGGGTTAATCTTGATAGCAGTTGTGTTATCCTCGATTGCACCTTGAAGGTCACCCAACTCTTTCTTTGCGATAGCGCGGTTATAGAAAGACAAAGCATCTTTTGGATTTTGCTTCAATACAACATCATAATCATCCTTTGCTCCCTTGTAATCGCCCAATCTAAACTTAGCGTTACCCATGTTACCGTAAGCCTCATAGAACTTAGGGTTCAACTCAAGAACCTTGTTAAAGTTCACGATAGC
This sequence comes from Paludibacteraceae bacterium, assembly GCA_024401455.1. GTDB lineage: Bacteria > Bacteroidota > Bacteroidia > Bacteroidales > Paludibacteraceae > RGIG10190. The sequence continues at coordinate 10,383 of JAKSLA010000047.1, forward strand.
CTCCTTGTAAGCACCAGCTCTGTACTTAGCGATACCAGCGTTGAAAAACTCAACAACAGTCTTCTGTGCAAACGAATTCATTGCAAAGAATGCGAAAAACAATATATAAACTATTCTTCTCATAAAAAAATTAGAGTTTATTAAATATCCATCACATTCCCAAGTGACAATTATGATTAAGAGAACGTGGGAACAGCGTTCCTTTTTTGTTATTCTATTTTTAAAACTCTGCAAAGATATATTTTTTTCAGCAACACAACAAATTTTAAGCAAAAAAATCAATTTGTCGCCCAACAAAAGCAAAGCACCCTCAAAGAAGCAATCGTTTCCAGCCATTTCCCTTCTCCTCTTCTTCGCCTAACTGGTTCAATTTCAGACCTGCAATCCTCAACGGGCCAATTTATAGCGATTACCGGGCACCGAAACGACCACTCCTGCAAATTCCAATTCAAACATCAACGAAGAGATTTTATTGATCGGCAAATGTACCATCCTCGAAATTTCATTCATCTGATAAGCCTCTCCGCCTTTCAAAATTTCCACCACAGAGGCTTGGTCGCCCTCCAATTCAGGAAACAAAGAGAGTTGCGTAGCCTCGCCCGACTTCTCTTCCCAATTCATCATATAGTCTATGTCGGCCGAAGAGGTGACCAACGCCGCCTTGTTCTGCATAATCAGTCGGTTGCAACCGCTCGAATAGGGATCACCCACCCTACCTGGGCAGGCGAACACATCACGATGATAGGAGTTAGCGAATTCCGCCGTCAAAAGCGAACCTCCCTTTTCTCCCGACTCCACCACCAAAACACAATCACACATACCAGCAATGATACGATTGCGCGCCACGAAAAAATTGCGGTCTATATAGGTGCCGGAGACATACTCGGACACAAGAGCGCCTCCCTCATTCATCATCTGCAGGGCAGTCTGCCTATGCGCCGCGGGATAGATATGTTCCAAACTGTGCCCCACGACACCGACCGTAGGCACCCCGCGCTCCAACGATTTCCGATGGGCGCACACATCTACGCCATAAGCCAAACCGCTCACCACCATCAAATCGGGATGTGAAACGCTCAACCCATGAATTATCGATTCACAAAGTGAACGCCCGTATTCCGTCATTTTGCGTGTCCCCACTACGCCCAACACTTTCTTGGCATTAAAATTCGGACTGCCTTTGACATACAACACGGTAGGTGCGTCCGGGCAATCGAGCAGACGCGAAGGGTAACCCTTATCCTTATAATAAAGAATCGAAATGCCATTCCGCTTCGCAAACTCCACTTCTTGCTCAGCACGAGGCAAAAGGTCTTTGGAACGCAACAATGCCGAAGAGAGAACCGGGCCAATACCGGGTATAGCAGCCAAGACTTTGGGCGAGGCTTTATAAATCGCCTCTTCGTCATCCATTACAGACAATAATTTTTTTGACATCAACGGTCCCACTCCCTTTACCAAAGTGAGCCATATCTTATACTTCAATGAGGAATCTTCCATGAATAATAAAAACAAAACTAGAATAATAAAAACAAAACTATAGTTTACTATATCGCAACAAAACGCAAATCACAACGGCAAAGGCTTCTTGACTCTTGCGAATTCGCCTTATTCCAATAATATGCAAATGTATGAAATTATTTGCTTAACTTTGCAGAAATTTAATCAAGGACTTTCCATTAATCATTTTAATTGGGTTGCAAGTATTTCCTTGAGTCACCGGATTGGCGACTTCCACAAATTGCTTTGAAAAGATTTCATGGAACCCTCTAAATGTAAAATTAAAAATCGAGGAGCGTTAAAAAGGTTCCTTATTTAAACAATCCGAGGAAACAGAAAGTTTCCCCACAAGAAGAAAGATAAAAAATATGGACAAAACAAGACTTAATAAAATTGATCGTCTGATTCAAAAAGAGATGAGCGACATGTTCCAAAAATCGGTTAATTCAATGAATGGAACACTCGTGACCGTCACTTCGGTTTCCGTTTCGGCAGACCTCAGCATCGCACGAGTTCGCCTCAGCATCTTCCCTACCGACAGACAAGAGGAGACAATGGCTCTCATCAAGAACAGCACCCGTGCGCTCCGCGGAGAGTTGGGCCAACGCGTGCGCTACCAACTCAGGAAAGTTCCTGAATTGACATTCTTCATTGACGATTCATTGGATTACATCGAAAACATCGATAGACTTTTGGGCAAGAACAAAACGGAGGAATGAGATTTTCCCTACATATCGCCATACGCTATCTTTTTTCAAAAAAGATGCATAATTCCATCAACATCACATCGCTGATTTGTGCTGGTGGAATTTGTGTGGCAACCATTGCCCTCATCTGTACATTATCCGTTTACAATGGGTTCCAGTCGCTCATATCCGGATTGTACAACGCCTTCGACCCCGACTTGAAAGTCTCGCTTGTCGAAGGCAAAACTTTTGTTTGCCCACAAGATCAGTTGGACAGCCTAAAATCCATCAAGGGCGTGGCTACCATAGCGGAAGTTTTGGAAGAGAACGCTATGGTCAAGAACAAAGAGAAACAGACGACCATCTTTATCAAAGGCGTCTCGCCCAACTATGTTCAACTAATCAACCCCGACTCGGTCATCACGGCTGGCCGTTTCATACTCTTCGACGGAGAGAACAACTTCACCGTAATCGGTGCCGCTTCTGCAGCCATTCTCGACGCTAACGTGGCTTGTATCAACCCCATCCACTTCTATGCTCCCAAGCACGACACAAAGGTCAACATTGCCAATCCAGAGAAGTCATTCAACGACAAAATCTCTTATGTTTCAGGCGTGTACGCCGTCAATCAGCAGGACATAGACAGTCGGTTTGCCTTCTGTACATTGGATTTTGCCCGCAATCTGTTCAATTACGACAAGAACGAAATCTCCTCGTTGGAAATCAACTTGGGCAAAGAGGCGGACGAAGAGAACGCCAAACAACAGATTCAAAAACTATTGGGCGACAAATTCATCGTCAAAGACAAGCACGAACAACACGAAGAGTTTTATCGAATGTTGAAGGTCGAGAAATGGATTACCTTTCTTATCCTCTTCTTCATCCTTCTGATAGCCGTTATCAACGTCATCGGTTCACTAACCATGCTCATCATCGAGAAGGAGAATGACATCCGCACACTGAGCAGCCTGGGCGCCAACGACCGCACGATTAAGGAAATCTTCATTTTAGAGGGGTGGCTCATCTCCGTCACCGGAGCTATCGCGGGCCTCATCTTAGGTCTAACGCTCTGCTTTCTACAACAACAATTCGGACTCATCCGCCTCAACGACGGAGGCATTAACGATGCTTTTATCGTTGACAGCTATCCTGTTGTCATCAACTGGAGCGACATATTCATCATCATGGCCTCTATCCTAACGGTTGGCCTTCTTATCGCATGGTTTCCCTCTCGCTATATCGGGAAAGGGAAGTAGTCTCTTATCAATGTTGTTGAAGAATCTCAAGCCTATTGGGGCACCCCAAAGGTTTACTTTCTGTGAAACTTGAGCACCATAAACGTATTGGCTGGAATAGCCAAATCATCTCCCATCTTATATGATTTCACCGCTGAAACCGGTACAATTCGGGTAGGATTATCCAACGAGTTTTCCGCCTCAGGATGATCTGCCATTAAAGTTGTCACTTCCACCTTGCCTAAATCCAGTGGTTTCCCCTGTTGTTGGAGAAGGAATGATTGTTCTTTGTCAGACGTATTCACCACTTTCACTATCACCATTTGCTGATTCTTGTCGTAAACGGCCGAAGCGAACAATCCGTCTTGATCGGCATTACCGGCTACAGGCTTACCCTTCATGGTAAGAGGTAGCACATGCGTGCCCTTGTTGGTAGCATACAACTGTTGGACGTAGTAGGAACAAGTATTGAACTTTTGGGTATTGTTGAACCAAATGGCATCGGGTCTCCATTGCCAGCCCTCCACATGGGCAAACAGCGGAGCGTAGGTAGCCATGCGCACAATGTCGGCGTTACGTTCCAAATTCGTCATAAAAGCAGCTTCAAACAGTGCAGCCTGAAACTGGTTCCATTTCTTTCCGTCTATATGGCACGCATATTCGCCTGCAAACACCTTCGGACCTTTTCGGCTATAATTGTCGTAGCGATTGCCGGCTTGCCTAAACCAAGCCTCATTGCGGTAGAAATGTTCATCCACCAAATCCACCTTCAACTTACGCATTTCCGGCCATAGGTAATCGTACTTCTCCCCTTCCGAATCAGGGCCGGCAGAACCGATAATCTGAATGTTCGGATATTTCGCACGTATCTGTTCTACAAAGGGTTTTAGACGGACAGGAAATTCTGGTCCCCATTGTTCATTACCTATTGCAATGTACTTCAAGTTGAACGGTGCGGGATGTCCCATATCTGCACGAACTTTGGCCCATTTATTTTGGGCAGGATCACCATTAGCGAACTCTATCAAATCGAGAGCATCATCAATGTAAGGCTGTAGTTGATCGACGGGTTGGTGGTTTTTGCTCTGGTATTGGCAAGCCAAACCTACGCTAAGTACAGGCAAGGGTTCCGCCCCGATCTCTTCCGACAATCGGAAATACTCATAAAAACCCAATCCGTACGATTGGAAATAGTCTGGGAACAATCGGTTGTCAAAACTGTGCAACCAACGGTTTTCGTTCAACGGTCTGTTTTCTACCGGACCGACGGAGTTCTTCCATTGGTAGCGGCTTTCCAATTCAGCCCCTTCCACCACACAGCCACCAGGAAAACGGAATACACCAGGGTGAAGTTGTTCCAAGGCTTCCGCCAAATCTTTTCTCAACCCGTTGTCGTCACCTTTGTAAGTATCTTTCGGGAAGAGGGAAATATGCTCCAAATCCACAGGTGAACTACTGTGGTCGAGCAGGATACGGAAACTTCCTTTCTCCACGAGGTCAGCACATTTAATAGTGCATTCATATTTCTTCCACTCCTTAGAATTCACCGTAATGGTTGCTTCGCCCAAATACTGTTGGCGTTCACTCATCGTACTCGGATCGATAAGTTGCGCCTTAAATTGGGCAGTTCCGCCGTTAGGGACACGAGCCCACACAGAGAAACGATAGTCAGCCCCCTTAAGGTAGCCAATGCCAAAATAGCCTTCATTCTGCAAACCAGTCCATTTACTGGCCTCCTTACAGACGGACAAGCGCACATAATGTGGGCAACGCTCAAACGGCCCATCATCCTGCAGTTTAACGTCACCAAACGACATCCACCCCATTAAATTTTGAGGGAATTCAAACGAACGGTTTTTAATAAGTTCCCCGTACAATCCACCATCAGCCCCGTAATTAATATCTTCAAAGAAGATGCCATACATAGTCTGCGGTATTTCGGTGCCCAATTTGTTTGTTTTAACATCAAACACATGCGTTTGTGCATTGCCAATCGCCACACTTGCCACCAAAGTCAGCGAGGCTATATATTTTAAAAGTCCCATAAACGATTCTTTATCTTTATACAATATACTATTTTTCTGTTAGACAACATGCGGTTTCCCCGTAAAGACGTCCCCATGGGGCGTCCCCCCCATGGCAAAGCACATGGGGAAAAATCAAACGTATATTTATCTATATTGAAGCTTTTTTACGATACTTGTTTTGGCATGGCAATTTCACACCCAAAGGCAACACATGCATTTGCCCCCCATGTGCTTCGCCATGTGGGGGATGAGACGCTCTTTTGGGGAAAGAAAGAAATAAGACGCCCCATGGGGACGTCTCTACTTTATATTTGCCTTCAAGCGAGAAGTTTCCTTCCCATTCCTATACACCGCAATTTCAGCAGGTGAAGTGTGAGTGCTTTTACTTTTCCAAACCGAGCATCGATAAACATACTGGTTGTTCGTAAACTCGAAAAGAAGGTCTCCGCCACCGACGGTCGTACAAGTACCTGTCTTCAATGTCAAATCAGGCTTATCCGACGCTGCCTTAGTATTCGCCCATGATGTGTACTTATACTTTCCCCCTCCTATAGGTTGAATTTCAATACGATACTTATCCGTCAAAAGCGTGAATGTTGAATTAGGCGTAATCTCCCTTGCCGAAGGTTCGGCCGATTTCTGCACTGCCACAGCAGTAGGAGCAGCCTGCTTAGGAGCAACCGTCTCCACAACCTTAGCCTCTTCTTTTTTCTCTGTAGGAACAGTCGTTTGCTTTACAGACGGAGAAACAGAAGTTTTTGCATCATTCTTTCCTTCTTCCACCGGCTTGTTTTTCTCCACCTCAGTCTTCACGGCCTTTTCTTTTTCTTCATTAACCTTCGACTTGGCTTCTTTTTCGATTTTTTTAGCCTCTTCTTTTGCGGCTTTTTCTGCAGCCTTCTTCTCTGCTGCCGCTTTCTTTTCAGCCTCCTTCTTCTCCTTTTCAGCCTTCTCTTTTGCCATCTTCTCGGCTATTGCCTTTTGCGCTGGCGTTTGGGCTACATTCTTAGACTCTGACTTAGCGGTCGGCTTTGTCTCTTCTGCTTTTTTTGCCGATTCCTTCTTGGCCTTTTCGGCCTCTTCTTTTGCTTTCTTTTCCGCTTCCTTAGCAGCCTTCTTTTCAGCAGCCTCTTGCTCGCGTTTCACTTTCTCCAAACGAGCTTTTTCCGCCGCTGCGTTGGCAGCCATATTACGAGCACGCTTCTCCTCCAACTCCTTTTGAGTTTGAGCCTTCTTTGCCTCCGCTGCCTCTCTCGCAGCCTTTTCCTCTTGCTCCTTCTTGTAGTTTTCTATCGCCTCTTTAGCGGCCATATCCAGAGCACGCTGGCTAACGTCTATCTTCTTATCAGGATTTTGTTGCGCCTTAAGCAGTAGTTCCTTCTTGGCATTCGCCGCGATTTCATTAAGGATTCTATCTTGCGCACGCTTATCATCAAGGGCACTTTTTGCCGGATCTTTTTTAGATGGATCGGCAGCCGCGTTAGCTTTCAATTGTTGCTCCTTTGCCTGGCGCTCTGCACGTTCCTTTTCGGCCTTTGCCTCTTGCTCCTTCTTCTGCTTTTCGGCTAACTCTTTCTCGGCTTTCGCCTTCTTATCAGCCTCAGCCTTCTCCTTCAATTCCTGTTCCTTCTTTTGTTTCTCGGCCAACTCCTTTTCTGCTTTGGCTTTTGCCTCCTGCTCCTTCCGTTGCTTTTCGGCTAACTCCTTCTCAGCCTTGGCCTTATTCTCTCTCTCGACATACTCTCTAAAGGCTTTTTCTTTGGCCTTATGTTCTTCCATAGCGAGCCTTTCCGCCTCAGCCTTTGCCTTAGCAGCCTCCTCCTTAGCCTTTTGTTCTTGCTCGGCTTTCATCTTTTCAGCCAACTCTTTCTCGGCCTTCGCCTTCGCCTTTTGCTCCTCCAAAGCCTTCTTTTCAGCCTCCTGCTTTGCCTTCAACTCCTGTTCCTTCTTCGCCTTTTCATTCTGTGCCGCAATCTTAGGATCAACGACATCCTGAGTTGGAGCGACCGCAGCCACTACCTTTTTCATGTTTTCTGGCGAATGATTCACGCTCAACAACATACCGTCCGAATCGATCCAGATCGCACCATTCAACAAGCGAACGCCACGCCACCCCATATCCGACCAGTCTTTGTTCGGGTCAGATTGCGTCACGACACGCACCATTGTCGAATCAAAGATTTCGGAATAATGGCGGATGAATTCAGATTTGTTCTGCAACGGAGCGCCCGAGCCCAAATTGAACGGATAGATAACCTTATCGGCCATCTTTTCAACGTTTCCACTTTTTACCAAGGCCACAAAATTACGGACTACCGATTCCGTGCTTTCTGCAATTGTAGCCGTACACATACCCATCAAAAGGGCGAAAAGAAATATTCTTTTTTTCATCATTTACCTTATCAAAACCAATTAATTATCAGAGCGCCAACTCTTCTTCCCACGACGACGGATATATATGTGACGCACATTAGAATACTCAGTCGCACGCTCATCAATCTCAAACAAAGGAAGCGACTTGATCAGTGGTGTCAACTTCGGATAACCATAAATACGAGGGTCGAAATCCGGTTTGATTTTGCTAATCATACTACCTACCTCGGCCAACGAAGCCCATCCATCGTCATCGGCCAAATCATCTACCGTGTTCTTCAACAACCGCACGATATCATTACCGATAGCGAGGCGCTCGCTCTTCTGTTTGGTCGAATCGACACTTTTACTATGAGAGCCAGCGTCCACATCACCTGGGCGGATGACCTCTATGTAGGTGAACTTATCGCAGGCTGCAATAAAGGGTTTCGGGGTCTTCTTCTCCCCTATGCCCAAGACGAACATACCCGATTCGCGCAAGCGGGTGGCCAAACGCGTAAAGTCACTGTCGCTCGACACCAAACAAAAACCATCCACCTTCTGCGTATGAAGAATATCCATCGCATCGATAATCATCGCCGAATCGGTCGAGTTTTTTCCCGTAGTGTAACTATATTGTTGTATAGGAGTTATGGCATTTTCCAACAAAAGTGGCTTCCATCCTCCAACCATAGGACGAGTCCAATCACCGTAAATGCGTTTTATGGTAGGGATACCAGACTTGGCCACCTCATCCAACATATCCTTTACGCAAGAATATGGAATGTTATCTGCATCAATAAGCACAGCCAATCTAAGATCTGCCTTTTCTCTCATCATCTTTTCGTTAAGATATATAACACACAGTGAACCCCAAGTCATAGCAAACGAGTAGTCCACCCATTTCAAAATCTGGCACGATTATCTTTCAAAAAGACAAACCACACCAAATCAAGCACGAAGATAGGAGATTTTTTTGAAAATGACACAAAATCAAGGCAACTTAGTGTCAAAGAGACCTCTATAAATTCACTGTTGTTTGTTTTTTTCTAAAAAACGGCTCAACTCCCCCCCTTCCTAATTCCACGAATCAATTTTTAGAAGTCCCTTTAATAACTTACCACAATTATTCCTATATTTGCAATGAATTTAGTTGGACAAACATATGCTAAAAGACAAATTCTTCATTATCAAGGAGAAAACGACAGAGGAAGAGAACTTCAAATTCATCGTTGCCCTAAATAAGGAACATAAAATTTTCGACGGACATTTCCCCAACATGCCTGTCGTTCCTGGTGTCTGCACCTTGCAGATGATAAAAGAGTGTACGGAGGAGATACTCGGCAAGAAACTGCAATACAACAACATAGCCAATTGTAAATTTTCGGCCATGATTGTTCCGACGGATGTCCAAGAGGTGGAGATTGCTGGTTCTGCCACGCCAACAGAAGACGGTTTCGCCATCAAAGCCACCGTCAAGAGTCCAGAAGCATCTTATCTGACCCTAAAAGCCAACGTGATAGAGATTGCATAAAGGAGACTATCCTATTCCAGCATAAAAAAAAAGTAAACATTTAGGAGCTTCCTAAAAACATTTCGACCTTGGAGACAAGTAAAGACGACATACGATCCCGAATGAAGGCAGACAAGTGCTGCATCATCATTCCCACCTACAACAACTCGAAGACCATAGAGAAGGTCATCGCCGATGCGAAAACGTATTGCGAAGATGTCTATGTGGTAAACGACGGTTCGACGGATGAGACGCACGATCTTCTTAGTTCCATCGACGGCATCAGACGCATCGAATACATGCCGAACGGTGGCAAAGGCGTCGCCCTCAAAACCGGGTTGAGCACAGCCCACAAGGAGGGATTTCGATATGCCATCACGATTGACTCTGACGGTCAACACTTTCTGGAAGACGTTCCTCTATTTTTGGATGCCATCGAGAAGAATCCGGACGCGATGATTGTCGGCATACGCAACATCCAACAGGAAAACATGCCTTCCAAGAATACGTTTGCCAACAAATTCTCCAATTTTTGGTTCAAGACGGAGACAGGGCAATCACTCTCCGACACACAATGCGGCTACCGCCTCTACCCGCTCGACAAGGTTGCCGACAAAAAATATTTGACAAGCCGCTACGAGTTCGAGTTGGAGATACTTGTGCGCTCAGCATGGAACGATGTGAAGATCATTCCTCAACCCATCAAAGTATATTACGCTCCTGCGGAAGAACGTGTTTCGCACTTCAAGCCATTGCGCGACTTCACACGCATCAGCATCCTCAACACCATATTCGTGCTGATCGCCTTTCTATGGGTAAAGCCCCGCAACTTTTTACGTTCAATCAGCATAGCGAACATCAAAAAGTTCATTCACGACAACTTCACCCATTCGAAGGACAGTAATTCTAAATTGGCCACAGCCGTGGGGTTGGGCCTTTTCTTCGGCATCATCCCTATTTGGGGATGGCAAATGGTGGCTGCTTTTATCGTCGCAAAGCTTCTGAAAGTCAACCAATGGATTACTCTTGCCATGTCCAACATCAGCATTCCGCCAGCCATCCCATTCATTCTGTGGGGAAGTTATGCAACTGGCGGCATTCTGTTGGGATGCGGCAAAATTCCGCAATTTGACAACATCTCGTTCGAAACCGTCAAAAGCGACTTATGCCAATACATATTAGGCAGTTTTGTATTCGCATCGGTCGTGGCCTTGGTTGGATGGTGCATCACCTACCTTCTACTCTTGGCATTTAGGAAGAAGAAATAAGTCGTTTGACAAAGGCATCTTCCCTGTCTTTCCATAGGAAACGGGAACAAAAAAAACGGCTTCAGATTAAACCTTCATGCCTCTTCATGGTCAAACATATATACGTTTCAAAAAAACAATACGCCATGAAGAAAAACATTATTTCAATCATCACGCTTCTGCTAATCTCTACGATTGCGAGTGCAAAAGAAGGTCCAGTAAAAGGGCAGTACTCTTTCAAAAAAAATAATATGAAAGGGACAAAAGTCTGGATTGCAGGAACGCAAGACACAACAAGACTCGACAAAAAAGGCCGATTCAAAATAAAGAAAGCCGACTTGGAGAACGACACCCTAATGTTCGAAACCGTTAAAGGGAAAAGTATCGTCGTACCGCTCGGTGGCAAAGACATCGTACAAATCACCCGCGAGGACAGCACGATAAACATTCAACTCAGCAAAGAGGAGCGCAAGCCATTTGCCTCTTACGGCGGGCAAATTTACACCAAAGCAGAATTGGAACAAACAGGAGAGACATTTGTGATGAATGCCATCTCAGCCAAGTGTCCCCAATCGACGTTCTCTTCGTTTAAACCTGGCGTTCCGCTCTATTTCATTGACGGAACAAGTGTTTTCTCAATAAGCCTTCCCGTCAAAGAGGTTGCCTTCGTAGAGGTAGTCAAAGCAACGAATGCCAGCAATTCGGCCTTCGGTGCCAGAGGTGGCAACGGCGCCATCTTAGTCACCACCGAGGGAAAATGGAAAACAATGATGGAAGAATAAAAACAAGTTCCTCTTTTTGACTGGCTCCATTAGAGGGCCAAGGCATATCTCGTCAAAGAAAGAGGGAGAGAAAAAAGCAAAGAGGTGAATTAGAAAAAAAAATTCTATTCCACCTCTTTTTTCTGTTGATTTTTTAATATCCCATCCGACACGGGACAAAAGTGTAGAAAAAAGCAACAAAAAAATAGGTCAAAGTCCTTAACCTTGTAATTTCTTATGGTTCTATAGAAACCTGTACGCATAAAGAACGTATTTGCGAGTCAAGAAACTTAAAATCCACCTTTCAGCGTTGTTGCCCTTTGCGTCAATGTACCATACACAATATAAACACAAAGGCAAAGAATGCTAATATTTCCATTCTGTAATATAAAAAAAATTAAACGAAAATAGTTTCTAGGCAAAATCCCAATGCGACCAAGAGGCCATTGCACCAAGAACTTTTACGCCTTCACCACAAATGCATCAAATACCGTGCCAATCACAAAAATCCACAACAAACGCAACTGTTTCCACAAGCACACTTTTCAAACAAGCACGCAACTACCACATCTACAAGTTACTACGCAAATAAAAAGTTATCAACAACCTATTCCTTCGTGATTTTGCCCGTACACAAATTCACACAACGCACTTCCCTATCGTAGAAGCCACTCATCACCAACTCATCAGGCGCACCAGCACGCCACGAAAGCGCCGCACTATAATCGTCTTGAGGCAAAGCCCTTGACGCCCACACTACAAAATAACGATTGTTCCTTTTATCATAAGCCAAAACATCCCCATAAGGGAATGCCACCACCTTATAGAACTCATTCTCCACGCTCCGCGACGGACGAGCAGGAAAGAACGGGCGATTGAAATACGCGAACCTCACCTGTTCGAGTTCAGAGAGCAGTACCAGTCCATTCAACGCCTCCCACGCTACCACATAATTAAGTGAATTATCCATCGAGACGCTCGTCTCATCGGCCAAAACATCAGCCCGAAGCAAACGTCCCTTCAATCCGAGGGTGACGCACGAATCCCCAACCGACAGAATCTCTTGGCGAACCTTCCAAAATCGTCTTTCCGTTGAATTCGCATGCAGTTTCATCGCCAAATCCATACGACGGCCTTCCACGCTTGCAATCGACACTTCCCCATCATCCAACGAAAGCGCCACCAACGAAAGATGAGAATTGAGCAAAACAACATCTGTTCTACACGACTCCATCCAGAAGAGCAGACGTTGTTTGCCACAAAGTCCCACCACTTTGGGGGCAAAACAACTCTTCCTGGGCAATTCCGCCAACGACAAAGAAAACGAACGATGAAGCGAATCGCGCAAAAACACCAACGTGCTATCCGCAGCCCCGACCTTTTTCGAGAAAACAGACAACAGGTAGCCCCTTTTCTCCACCGAAAAAGAGTCTCGTAAAACCATCTCCATCGGAGAGCCATCCTCATCCGTATATTTACAACGGAAAGATGCCGCCCATACGTCAAAAGAGCAAGCCAAGAAGGCCAACAAAAGGCCAATCCATTGCCTATATATAGTTCGACACGTCTTCATAAAAGCATACGTCTTATAGTCACAAAAGTGAATCATTTACCAAATTTACCCAAAAAGAAGAAAGATATACCCTTACCCACAAAAAAAATAGGCTATGAATAAATTTTTTCCTATATTTGCAGTCGCTTGTGCTATGAGGCGAACAAAGATTCAACAAGAAAGCATAAGTTATTTTACAGAATAGAGCGAATATAAAAAACATCATACAATATTCAAATTAACTGTATTATGATCAATACTAAAAATGCAAAGCTTAACACTTGGGTTAAGATGTGGGCTGACATTATGCAGCCAGAGAAGGTAGTACTTTGCAACGGATCAGACGAAGAGTTCACTCGCCTTATGGATGAGTGCGTTGCTGAGGGTTTGGCAAAGAAACTAAACGACAAGAAGCGTCCAAACAGCTACTACTTCCAATCAGATCCTTCTGACGTTGCTCGTGTAGAGGGTCGTACTTTCATCTGCTCACGCAAGAAGGAAGATGCAGGTCCTACTAACAACTGGATGGATCCTAAGGAGATGAAGAGAATCCTTATCGGTAAGTATACTGGTTGTATGAAGGGTCGTACAATGTACGTTATCCCATTCTCAATGGGTCCTCTAGGTGGTCCTATCTCTCAGCTTGGTGTTGAGATCACAGACTCAGCATACGTAGTTGGTTCAATGAAGATCATGACTCGTATGGGTGCTGGTGCTCTTAAGCTGATCGAGGAGAAGAACGACTTCATCCCTTGTATCCACTCTGTAGGTAAGCCATTGCCTGAGGGTCTTAAGGATGCTAAGTGGGCTTGCGCTCCAATCGATGACAAGTACATCGTACAATTCCCTGAGGAGCACGAGATCTGGACTTACGGTTCTGGTTACGGAGGTAACGCTTTGCTTGGTAAGAAGTGTTTCGCTCTTCGTATCGCATCTAAGATGGCTCAAGAAGAGGGTTGGTTGGCTGAGCACATGCTTATCCTTAAGCTTACTAAGGAGGCTACTAAGGAGACTAAGTGTGTTTGTGCCGCATTCCCATCTGCATGTGGTAAGACAAACTTGGCTATGTTGATCCCAACTATTCCAGGATGGAAGGTTGAGACTATCGGAGACGATATCGCTTGGATGAAGTTCGACGAGGAGGGTAACCTTCGCGCAATCAACCCAGAGGCTGGTTTCTTCGGTGTAGCTCCATATACTTCTGCTAAGACTAACAAGAACGCTCTTGACTCTTGCAGCAAGAACACTATCTTCACTAACGTAGGTTTGACTCCTGACGGTGACATTTGGTGGGAAGGTATCGGATACGATTGCCCTAAGGGAACAATCGACTGGAAGGGTAACATCGTAAACGACCCTGCTTCTCGTGACGCTGATGAGAATCCAGTTGCTCACAAGAACTCTCGTTTCG
>JAKSLA010000048.1 GCA_024401455.1 Paludibacteraceae bacterium
CGAGGAGGGCACCCACAAGGGGCGAAAAGGGCACCCACAAGGGGCGCCCGTACACAGGCCTATTCTGCATTATCATTGGCAGCGTCCTCTTCTTTTGTGAGGGTGTCTTTAGGCGCCTCGTCTTCTATGTCTGTGGTGTCGATGGATCTGTAAAACGATTCCGGACCGCCATACATACATTTGACCTCATGCAAATCGGTCTTGTTTGCACAAGATTGCGATGATGATAGCCCAAATAAGGCTAAAACTGAGATGACTATTTTGTTGAAAAAACGTCGGATGGAGTTTGTGAAATTTCCCATGATGCTATGTTTGTTATTTGTTATTGTCTATATCTGTTTCTGTCCCTTTGGAATCCAACTCTTCCACTTTCGTGTTTGAGGCGTTGGTGCGTCTGTAATACTCTACTGGCCCGCCATATCCGGCTTTGAATTCCAAGAAGGGATCTTTCTTTAAGGCTTTCATCTTTTGTGCCCATGCTGATTTGAAGCCAAGAAAATCCAATGCCGAGATTATTATGTCATTGAAGAATCCCCTAATTTTATTCGATTTCGGTTTCGTGAATGTCATTTTAATGAACGAATGAAATTGGACAATTGTTTTGTTTAACCTGTGAAATTCCCTTTTGATTTTTTTTAAAGGTGGGTAGAAGATACCCTCCTTCCTTGTCTCAACGGGTGCCGTTCACCTTAATTCTTCCCTGTGGTTTGGCGTATTCTTGTCCCACATGCCCATTCATGTTTTTGCTGATATACTCGATGAGGGCATCTTTGTCAACCATGATGTCTTTTCGGACTATTTTGCAGCCTTGCAACGTGTTATACATTCCTCCGCCAACGGCGATATAGTCTATCGTGGCGATCGTGTATTTCTTGTTGTAGTCAATTGGCTCGTAGTTTCCGCTTTTAGGGTTAAGAACTTTCAAGTCAGATACTTTGTTTTCGCCTTGATTGATGTTCAAGGTAAAAGTCAATCCTGAGACTTGAGGAAATTCTCCGTCTTCCAAAGGCAATTTTTGAATGCAGGCGTTAAGCGTCGTCTCTATCTGCTTTCCGTCCACTTCGAGTTCATAAATCAAATTGTCGTAAGGAAGGACGTCAAGGATATCTTTGATTCGTATTTCTCCTGCTTTGATGTCTGCTCGGACACTACCACCGTCGGTCATGCCGATGTTTGCTCCGGTAAGGATGCGGAAAGCGTCGGCAATGATGTCTCCGGCGTTGGTCTCTGAATTTCTGACGGCACGTTTGCCGTCTTCTCCTGTGATGTTGATGCCGAAGTCGCAAGTTCCAACCAAAGTGTTGAGATATTTATCGGTAAGTCCATTGATGCTGTCAATCACCTGTTTCACCATGGCATTATCCGTGAGTTTTTCTGTCGGGATATGTTCTATGGTCGTTTTTTTGTTGGGAAGAAGGGTCAATTTTCCGATGTTGGCAAATTTAGTGCCTGTTTGGGAAACGATGACCGGTTGCCCGCTCTTGTTGGCAATTGCCTTCTTCTCTATGACGGCGTGCGTATGGCCATCAAAAAGCACGTCGATGCCAGTCGTGTTGGCAATCAATCCATTAGAGTCCTCGTTATATTCTGTTGGCTCTTCTCCCAAGTGGGAAAGGATGATGACGAAATTAGCCCCTTGTCTTCTCACTTCATCCACGGTCTTTTGAACGAGCGGGTAGATTTCCCTTTCGCTCATGTCGTAGATTTGTTGGTTTTTGTCGTCAAAGAAGGCATATCGTTCGGAGGTTATGGCAGTTGGTGTTGTTACGCCGATGAAGGCAATTTTCTGCTGCCCGTAGTTTTTGATGATGTACGGAGCGTACAGTGTTTTTCCTGATTGATGCTCTTTGAAATTGACGCAAGTGATAGGGGCGTTCAACTCCTTCAGCAGGTTCATCATGTGTTCTGCGCCGAAGTCGAATTCGTGGTTGCCTAATGTTATGACGTCATAGTTCACCTTTTTCATTACATCGACGATGTACTTGCCTTTGGATAGGGTGCTGGCTCTTCCTCCTTGGAGAAAATCTCCGCAGGAGACTACGATGACGTCGGCCGTGTCAGCGATGGCATCCCGAAGGCCAGCCATCTTTGCATACCCTTCGAGGTTGCAATGAACGTCGTTGTCGAATAGCACCACAAGACTCTTCTCCTTGACTGTTTGGGCGGGTTGAGAACTTTTGCAACTTGAAAAAAGAGTGGCAGATGCAAGACATAAGGTTGCGATAAAAATGTTCTTTTTGTTCATAATGTATAATACAGAGACAGCAGAAGATCCTTTTCGACGAATCTTCTGCTGTCATATTTATAACCTTGGTTTCCGATTATTTATTGATGAAATTGATGCGACCTTGTGTTGTAGAATACTCTTTTCCAACGTGACCGTTAAGGTGGTTGCTGATGTATTCAACAAGTGCCTCGCTATAGATCATGACACTTGACTTGGTTACCTTGCTGTCTTTAAGCATACCTTGCATTCCTCCGCCGGTGATGCAGTAGTCAGTGGTAGCAACTGTATAGACCTTGTTCATGTCGATTGGCTCGTAATTGTTTGTCTGAAGGTTGAGTACCTTTATGTTTGAAACCTTGTGAGCCTTGGCGTCAATATCAAACTTGATACCTGAAACTTGAGGGAAATCGCCGCTCTCGTAAGGAAGGTCCTTGATGCACTTGGTAAGCATTACGGCAAGAACGCTACCCTCAACTTCCACCTCGTACAAATAATTGTCGTATGGAAGCATGTCGATAACATCGCCCATCTTTATCTCTCCAGCCTTGATGCTGGTACGGATGCCACCACCATTGGTTAAACCGATGTTTGAACCCACTACAATACGGAAGGCGTCTGCTACGATATTTCCAGAATTGGTTTCTGCCAAGCGTACCTCTTGATCGCCCTTGGCATTCAAGATGCTTAGTTCGTAGTCTGTCGTTCCAATACGTCTGCTTGTGAAGTTTTCCGAGAGTTTCTTAATGCTATCCGTTACATGCTTTACACGAGCACTCTCTTGCTTGATGGAGGCTGTAGGGATGAGTTCGTTGGAAATCTTACCGTCTTTTGAAATGTATAGTTTTCCTACGTTAGCCAATTTGGTACCCGTTTGAGAAATGAGCACTGGCATGTCTAATTTGTTGTTGACGTATTGAGTCGGAATCACAGAGTGGGTGTGAGCATCAAGAACTACATCGATTCCTCTTGTGTTGGCAATCAAGCCGTGGGAATCTACGTTTAGGTCGTTCTTGTCTTCGCCCAAGTGAGTCAAAGCGATAACGTACTTAGCGCCGAGTGATCTTGCCTTTAGAGCAGCCGCTTGTGCTAAATCGTAGATCTCTTTCTCGCTCAAATCATAGATTAGATTTCCCTCTTCGTCAACAAACGCATACTCTTCCGTATAACGAGTGGTTGGGGTAGTTAACCCAATAAAGGCAACATTGAATGCACCATATTGTCTCATGACAAATGGCAAGAATACCAAGTTACCCGTTTTTGAATCCTTCAAGTTGGCCGATGCAACAGGTACGGATAGTTTGTTGAGCAACTTCTTCATTTGAGGAATCTTATAGTCAAACTCGTGGTTGCCCAAAGTTACGCAGTCGTAGCCCACGCTCTTCATGATGTCAACAATATACTCACCTTTTGAAATGGCGCCTATGGTACCACCTTGTAGGTAGTCGCCGCTTGACACTACGGCAACGTAGGCCGTGTCAGCAATAGCATCACGTAGGCCGGCAAGTTTCGCATAGCCGTCGATGCCGCAATGTACGTCGTTTTCATAAAGAATAACGAGACCTTTGTCTTGTACTTTCTTGACTACTGTTTTTTGTGTTGGTGCTTTTGTCGCTTTTGAAGAACTCTTGCATCCAGTGAGAGTTGCTGCACTGATAAGACCTGCAGCCAATAGAGAATAATGAAATATACTTTTCATGCAATATTAAGTTGATATATATATTCGTTGTTTTGTTTTTAAGATGAAGTTATTTGTTCATTTCATCGAAAAAGAAGAAATAGACGCCCGCTTGGTTTTTGTTGACGTTGCTGGCCTTTCCGATGGACGAGTTGTAGCGGTTGCGGATGGTGCCGTCCTTTTCAACTTTTCCGAGGGTCGAGTTGTATCTGTCGCGAACCGTTCCGTCGTTCTCCACTTTACCGATGGTTGAATTGTATCTGTTGCGGATAGTTCCGTCGCTCTCGATTTTACCGATGGTTGCATTGTATCTGTCGCGAACCGTTCCGTTGCTTTCAAATTTTCCAACGGTTGAGTTGTATCTGTCGCGAATAGTGCCGTCGCTTTCGATTTTTCCTATTTGTGAGTTGTAGGAATTATAGCAAGACTGAGCGTGAACATTGAACAAAGAGGTCAACGTCATCAATACCAATGATAATAATAATGTCTTTTTCATAATGTTTTTAGTTTTGTGAAGGAACTTCCTTCTATTTAAAACTAATGGGGACCTCTGTAAATCCATCGATTTAGCCGATTTCAACTTTTCGGTCAAAAAAACTTTCTGTCTTTCCTTTCGAAAAAATTAGAAATGACTCGAAAATCATATTATAGAGGTCATCTAAAATTAACTCTGTTAAAGAAGGCGTGTTTTATGTAAGCTGTCCGATTTATAGACGAATTATTGCTTGAATCTTCTGCCTGAACTTTTAACATCTCAAAAATAATGTTTTTTTTTAGAAAACCATTGTTTTGATTGAAAAAAATGGAACTATTATTTTGTGTTGAAATTGTCTGTTCCGAATTTTTTTTCGTATGTTTGTAAATAATGGAAATTCCTCGAAATTCACCTGAAAGACAAATGAAAAGACGATTTTGTGTGTACGGTGTGCTCCACCAGAAAATAAACGCTTGAGTTTTTGAATGTGATTCTCGTGAGGTAGGGCTGAGATTGTTAGGTCTGGTCGTAATCCTTTGAAAATTTCTGGAGAGGATGTATTTATTGATGACGATAAAAATCGGATGAGTTATGAAGAAATGGTTGGCAAAGAAATTGAGAGAGTTGCTCTCAGTTCGTTCTTCTGAGAAAAGGGAGAATGGCAGGATCGTACTTTCGTTAGAGGATAATGAAGAGAAAATTTCTAATGTGTTGACTCTTTTAGGAGCGCAATACGATAGGGAGGATGCTGGCGAAGGTCGTGTAAGGTATAGTTTTGATTTTCAAGGAGGAAGATTCCGCTTTTTTGTATCAGAAAGCAATCTTGTAAAGATTATATTCCCTTATTTTTATTCGGTTGACCCGGATGCGTTGGATTTGTTGCGTTATACTTGCAATGAATGCAATATGCAGGCTCTTGTCTCAAAGGTGGTCTATTCGTTCAATGAAAAGGGCAACCAGTATGTGGTGCATATTCAGTCCAGTTTGTCGTTGACCAACACAATCGATACATTCGACATCTATGTCAGTGATGTTCTGAAAAATATTTTTGAATTGTCCCGTCGGTTCCGCGATATATATGAGGCTCAAGCAGAAAAGTTTCGTCAAGGTGACGCGGAGAATTTCCGTAATGCGGGAGAAAGAAATGTGTTCTTGCTTCGAGAACAGGAATTGCTGCATATCATGCCAGCCTATCGTTGGCGCGTGAATACGGAGGTGAACTTGACGATTGGACAACTGTTTGATACGTTGTTCGACTTGCCGTCTGA
This sequence comes from Paludibacteraceae bacterium, assembly GCA_024401455.1. Lineage (GTDB taxonomy): Bacteria > Bacteroidota > Bacteroidia > Bacteroidales > Paludibacteraceae > RGIG10190. The sequence continues at coordinate 5,646 of JAKSLA010000048.1, forward strand.
TTGTTTGGCCTACCTCTCCATGATGCGTCCTGCTCATAAGAATACATCGTCAATGAGTTCTTCCAACCTTTTTGTGGAGGGAAATGTCGGCGTGGCAGATTTCGGGATTACCACGGCTCTTGTCGAGGGCAATGGCAAAGATGCTTTTTTCGCTTATGATTGGGCAAATATATCGGTGTTGGTGAATCATCCGATGACGGGTGGCAAGCCTCAACTTTATACGATTATGTTGCAGTCGGCAGGCGAAACGGAGGGGTCGCTCTATGTGCGCCTTACCCTTTGTCAATCTCCACTCCCTAATGATAATAAGGAGTTGGGCGAAAATAATGTGACGGATCCGATATCCTATTCTTTTGTCGTGGCTTATGATAAGAGCGATCCAACTGCTCGTCTGCAAGAGTTTAAATATATGATGCAGGATGCCTTGGATAAGGTGGACGAAAATCGGGAGGCTGAATTGACGGAGGAGCAAAACATGATGTTGGCCAATACGGAGCATGACGTTTCTTATGCACTTTATTTTGGTACGCGTCTCTATTCGTCTGGCCGATATTATGAGGCATTGCTTTTGCTGGAAAGTGCCTATTTCGCTTCGCAAGGAAAGTTTGACAAGTCGAATGAAACTTTCCGTGATAGGTTTTTCTTGCTTTGCTATTATATCGGTTTCTGTCATGCCGAATTGAAACAGTTCCAAAAGGCGTTATATTATTTACAGATTCTTGTTCCGCTTAAGTCCATTAATTATACGATGGAATACATCAATTGTCTGGTGAATGCGGGGGATTTCCGTGCCGTCCATGTCGTCGACGACCTTATAGCGGGCGTAAAAAGCACGATGGAGGACGAGGAGTCTGATCATTTTCTTGACGAGGAAATGATGAGCTTTTACGATTTCTTGCGCCGGAGAAAGGTCTATCTCCAAGTAGAGAAGAATGAGTTGGACGAGGCGGAAGCGGAGTGTAAGAAGATGTTGGAGGAACCTCGCAACAACGAGTTCGCTTTGACGGAGTTGGCCTATATCCAATCGGTCAGACGAGAGGATGAGATGGAAGAAACAATGGAAGAATAGTAGAATTATGGAGAAGGTCGTTACCGTATTAACCAATATTTCAGAAGATAAGTTCGCTTCTGATACGCTCTATTTCTTTCCGTCGCTGTGCGAACGAGGCTTCTCTGAATTTTTAGCAGAGCAGAAAGATGAGTTGATGCGTATATTGCGTGATAGGATGTCTGAAAGTGCGCCAACTGATTTAAAAATTGTTTCGCCCGATTTGCTTTCGGATGAGCAGAAGCAGCAGTTGGTTTCCCTTTATTTGCCGGATAGGACGGAAAAGGAGATTGCATCTCTTTTGCCAACATTGGACTGGTCGCTTTTGAATGTCGGACTTGAGGATAGACTGCAGAGGTGTTCTTTTGTTATTAAGTCATCTTCTAAGGGCACTCTTTGGGGATTTAACTTGTCTGCTTCCCATTTTTATGAGGATTTGGATAGCGTCCTTGATGCTATTATAGATTGTCCTAATGATTTGGGTGCTTGTTATGATCGTTCTCCAAAATCTCGCTTGTCGAAATCGAAACCTTTTTTTGGGGAGGCATTCGCTTCCGTGTTTAGTTATACCAGTCGCGATATTGAAAGGTGCTCGGAACGGTCTGTGCCGGAGGACTATAACGAAAGGTTTGAACATCTATGCAATGAGATGGTTGAACTTCAGCGGGCAAGAGGCATAGACGTAACGCTCGATGTCTTTCAAAAGGGTATTTTGGAAATGCTGAAAAATATTCAACCTGCTATCCTGAGTCGTCTTGTGGTGACGGATGAATTTCAACTCTTTTTGCCGGATTACCAGAATAAGGAGGTGAAATTGGGTGCCTTGGAGAAGACGCTTTATTTTTTGTTCTTGATCCGTCCGGAAGGTATATGTCTGGTGGATTTGGACCGTTATGAAAAAGATTTGAGGAAAATCTATGCCATGCTTTCCAACCGTGAGAATACGGATAAGATGAATGAGAGTATTAGAGGCTTGGTGGAACCTGGTTCGACCACTTGCCAGCAAAAACTCACTCGCATCCGTAAAGCCTTTAAAGATTGCATGATTGACGATTTGGCGCTTGAATATACCCCCAACGGAAAAAGGGGAGAGGCTTATTCAATCCGTTTGGATAGAAAGTTGTTGACTTTGCCTCAATCACTTATGGCTTTGCGATAAAGTTTGCAATGTTGCAAAAGTCGGACCTGCATTTGTATGACCCATATCTTTGTATCAGAAAAGAAAAAACAAATACTAACTTTAAAATACAAAGGTCATGGAAAAGATGAATGTGTATAACTTGATAGTTTTGGACGAAAGTGGTTCAATGGGTAGCATTAAGGCTGCTGCGGTTTCTGGTTGCAATGAAACGATTCAGAGTATTCGTTCTACCCAGGCTAAGTACAAGGACGAGCAGAACCATTTTTTGTCGTTGGTCTCTTTCAATTCGGAAAACAGCAACAATCTTATTTTGGATAAAGTCCGCATTGAGGATGCAAGGGAGGTGAAGGCGGAGGATTACAATCCGAATGCTTGTACGCCGCTCTATGACGCGATTGGCGAGAGCGTCTCTTTCTTGCGCGATACGATGTCGAAGACGGGACATTCTGTGGCAATGGTGACAATCATCACTGACGGTTTTGAAAATTCTTCTACTAAATATGATGGTTCAAAGTTGAAATCGTTGGTGAACGAATTGGAGTCCATTGGTTGGAAGTTCTCCTATATTGGCGCCAATCAAGATGTCATCCAAGAGTCGCGTAAGATAGGAATTAGCCATTCATTGGCGTTCGATGCTTCTGATAAGGGCGTGATGGAGGCATTTTGCTGCATCTCACGCGAGTCGGCTGCTTTCGCTCTGAATTTGTCCAAGACGAAAGAATAAGACCCTAAAAAATAAAGAGCGTTGGAGTGATGATGTCTCCAACGCTCTTTCTTTTGAATGTTTTTCTTACAATTTAATTTTTACCTTTTTGTCACCCACTTGGAAGGTGTATTCTCCAATGTCCATTGTGCTGCTGTGGAGTTCTTCGTCCCAACAGGATAGGCGGTCGAAGTCGATGTCGAAGGTCAATTCCTGAGATTGGCCAGCAATAAGTTTGTCCGTCTTTTGGTAGTCGAGCAATTCACGCAACGGGTGTTTTTCTGCGTGAGGGCTTGTGACAAATAGTTGAGCCACCTCTTTCCCAGGGAAATCGCCGGAGTTTTTGATGGTGACTTTGATGATTACCTTGGTCTTTTTCCTTTCTACCTTCAAATCTTCAATTTGGAAAGTAGTGTAGGAGAGTCCGTAGCCAAAAGGATAAGCAGCCTCTTTGCCCTCCTTTTCAAGACCTCGGTAGCCTACGAAAATATCTTCTGAATAGATGGTGTAATCGTAGTTCTCGATGGAGTCTCGATTGACGGCTTTGTCTCCAAACATGGATTTTGCGTCGGCAATTTTGTCGTAAGGGAAATTCTTTGCCCCTGGAGTGTCAAAGTAGTCTTTGTAGAATGTCATCGGCAGTTTACCCGATGGATTTACCTTTCCGCTCAACACATCAGCAACGGCATTGCCACCTTCTTGACCACCCAACCAAGGAACGAGGATGGCATCGACTTTATCTCGCCAAGAGGCGGTTTCCATTGCACCGCAAATGTTCAAGACTACGACCACTTTCTTGTTGTTCTTGTGGAATGTCTCGCTGACTTGATTGATGAGATTCTTCTCTTCTTCCTTCAAGTAAAATTCACTGATGTGGCGGTCTGCAAATTCACCCGACATGCGGCCCAAAGTGATGATGGCAAGTTCGTTTGAGAGGGCATATCCTTCAATCTCGTTGCCGTTGATTGCGAAGTCTTTTGGGGTGAACTTGGCAAAAATGGCATCGTTCTTCCCTGCGTGTTCTTTGTCGTATTTTTCTGTTTGCTCCTTTACGGAATCTTGGTATTTCTTGGCAAGTTTGGTGTCAAGGTTGAATCCGGCATTCTTCATGCCTTCCAACAAATCCACGGTGTAGGCTTCGTTGACGTCTCCGCTGCCGATTCCTCCCGAGTTGTAGCAGTAACTTGTAATGCCGAACAAGGCAATGTTTTTAGATTTTGAGGTGATCGGTAATGTGTTGTCGTTGTTCTTTAAGAGGACGATGCCTTCGCAAGCGTTGTTGCGAGAGATTTGTGCGTGAGCCTTCAAGTCTGGGTTGTTGGAGTATTGATACCCATTGAAAGTAGGGCATTTCACGATTAATTCCAATGTCCTTTTCACGCTGGCGTTCAATGCTTCGTCGGAGAGTTCGCCCTTCTTGTAGGCTTCGATGATTTGAACCCTTCGGTCGTCCGATCCTGGCATGATCAGGTCGTTGCCCGATTGAATGTTGGCGGCACCGTTGTCTCCACCAAACCAGTCGGTCATAACCAATCCTTTGTAGCCCCATTCGCCTCGTAGGACGTCTTGCAACAGCGTTGGGTTTTGCGACGCGTAAACGCCGTCGATATAGTTGTATGAGGACATTACCGTCCAAGGTTTTGCCTCTTTGATGGCAATTTCGAAAGGCTTGTAGTAGATTTCCCGCTTAGCGCGTTCGGAAGCACGGCTATCCATATAACTGCGGTTGGTCTCTTGGTTGTTCAATGCGAAATGCTTGATGGAAGTTCCTACACCCATCTTCTGCACGCCCTTGATGTAGGCGGCGGCTGTCATGCCAGAAAGGATAGGGTCTTCTGAATAGTATTCGTAATTGCGGCCGCAAAGTGGGTTTCGTTGAATGTTCGTTCCTGGCGCGAGCAGAATGTCGCATCCGTATTCGCGTACCTCGTTACCGATGGCCTCGCCCGTTTGCTCTACGAGTTGTTTGTTCCATGAGGCAGCCAAACATACGCCCACGGGGAATGCCGTGCAGTAGTACGTCTTTGAGTCGTTTTCTCGTGTGGGCTTGATTCTTAGTCCGGCAGGACCATCAGCCAATACGATTGACGGAATACCCAAGCGAGGAATGGCGTTCGTTACGCCTGCTGCACCTGGAATGATCATATCTGTTTCACCGACGACTGTCTCTGTGCCGCTCATTCCTGGCATACCAATGCCGACTAATAGAAGAGATTTCTCCTCCAATGTCATTGCATTTACTATCTCGTCAATGTTGTTTTTATTGAGTTGCAGGGCATTGTCTTTGTTGCCGCTGCAACTACCCATGGCCAAGCAGGCTACGGACAGAGATGCTATAATCGCCTTTTTCATATTCTTGTGTGTTTGAATGTGAGTAATATGAATGTCTTTTTTTTTACAAATTAAATATTCAGTCAACGCCTAAACATTGAATGATAAAAGTTGGGGGAGTTTCAGAAGCCCCCTTTTTCTATTTCTTTATGTGTGCCGTTATTATCGTAAAACTATAAGCGTTTACGGTAATGATGCAGTTGTCTGTTTCAGCGTACCAATTTTTACCTTTCCGTGTAATGTCGCAATGGGGGCTTTTAATTTTCTCCACACAATATTCAACAACATTGTTTGTCTCTATCCTAAGATTCTTTTTGATCCTATCTACCCCCATTGGCGTGGTATGGATCTTATCTATGTTGTCTAATAATAGTTGTGCGTTAACCATAATTTGATTCGACTTGTATCGGGAAAACTATCCTTGATGATTTTAAGGGTGCTTTTATAGAAGTCCCCTTATGCAATAGAAAAGAGCTCGATTTCGAATATCAACGTCGAGTTGCCGGGAATGTCGCCCGACGAGCGTTTGCCGTAACCCATTTCCGAAGGAATGTAAACTATCCAATGGTCTCCGACGTGCATATTCAGCAATGCGAGTTGAAAGCCTTCTATGAGTTCGTTTACGCGAAAGGCTTCGGGGTAATTTCGACTATAGGAATTGTCAAATATCCTGCCGTTTATTAGCGTGCCTTTGTAGTGGCATGTTACAACGCTGTAGGGTTGCACAATGCCCGAACCGTTGCCCGACGCGACCACCTTATACAGCACACCGTTTTTCAGTTCCTTTACGCCCTCTTGTTGCTTTATCTCGGCAAGGAACTGTTTGTTCTCTTGCTTGTAAATCTCTTTTTTGTTTGTTTTCATAAATCATCATGGGCTTCTAAAAATTGCTCTGCTTAGAAGCAACAAAATCAAAAGTACGCAAAATATTTCAGAGAGTGCTAATGTTAAGCGTAAAATATCGGAGAATTTGTAGAGGTGCCCTTATAAGAATAGAATCACCAATGCGATGTTTATGACGCAAATGATACCGAACCCGATCATCAGTTGCTTAGTGATTTTCCTTCCGGAGAAGAAAATGCCGTAGAGCATCTTTACCACGTTGTTGCTGATGATGGCTTGGAATGCGGCGAGCATCAAAAGCGTATCTGATACATTGTGAGGTGATTGGAACAGATTGATGATGAACGGGTTAATGTCCGTCACTCCCACAATGATGGAGAGAATTCTCAAACCGCTGTCTCCAAAGAAATCCAAGGCGTATTGCGTGATTAGCGTAAAAGCGACAAAGAGGATGGCGAACAGGATGGCTACTTTGAATTCCAGTGGGTTTTTCTCTTCCTCGCCCTCGCTCTCATCTTCTGTTACCAAGTGGCTGGACTTGCCGTTTTTCATATAAAAGTATATGGCAACCAATGTAGAAACGACGATCATAATGGCAAACAAGTACCAATATTGTTGCATCAATCCGTTGTTGAAGATGCCCAAGAGGACGAGAAACTTGAAGTACATCATCGTGATGGCGCAGAAGAGGGCACTGACATACAGGTCGGCGTCGTTCTTGCGGTCTTTGGCCTTTTTCGCCAGAATGATACAAGTGGCCGTACTGCTGTATATGCCGCCGAGGATGCCGGTTACGATGATTCCTCCGTCTTTGAAGACATATTTTTTAAGAAGGTAACTAACATAGGAAATACCCGAAATGACTACTGTGGCAAGCCAAATGGTGTAGGGGGTAAGCCCGGAGCCCGCAATCAATTCGATGTCGGGCAAGAGGGGTAGAACGACTCCTGCAATGATGAGGAATTTGCCTAAGTTGATGAACTCTTCGTCGTTCATCATTTTGGTGAATTGGATGAATTTGCTCTTCATCTCGGTCAGAATCAAGATGCAGACAACGATGAGAATGCCCATCCACATCTCCTTCTCGTAGATGATGGGTGTCAGGCAATAGGTGATGAGTGCAATGACAATGGATGTGATGCCGTGATACCCCTGTTTGAAGATTTTGTAGCAGTAGTTGATGCTCAGGAAGATCGTGAGCGTGGCGCCTCCGCATAAGAAGGGTAGTAGCGACCCCTTCCCGATAATGTAGAGAATATAGCCTAAAACGCCGATGAGCGTGAAAGTGCGGTCGGACCCGAACGTGTTGATGGAATCGTCCTCCTTCTGATAAAGCTTCCTTTGCGAAAGTCCAATCAAAAGAGAAAAGACTCCGACCACAAGAAAGTTGATCATGTCTGCTGATAATATGCTTGTTATATCCATGGCTTAGAAATTTTAGGGGCAACTTGATTGGAGAAAATCCTTTCAGAGCCGTTGCCGTTTTTTTTTATTAAATAAATTTAAGGAAAAGTTTTGTAATGGGCAAAGAAGATGCTTGATTAATTGCGTGTGCTTCTGAATTTTTCTTTGTGAAGGTGGATGTGTTTGTTTGACAAATAGACGGTGATTTTTGGGATTGGGATGGTAGAGACAACTGCAAGGAATAGGTGGAACACAAAGCGAAGAAGAATAAAAGGGCGGGCACAAGGCGAAGGAGAAAAAAGGGCGTGCACAAGGCGAAGAAGAAAAAAGGGCGGGCACAAGGCACCGCCCATACAATATCAGAACTTGAAATTCTTCTCGACGTAGTCTATGAAGGCGAAGTTGAGCATGCGGTGACCGCCAGGTGTAGGGTAGTCGCCACTGAAGTACCAGTCGCCTGGATGGTTCGGACACGCCTTTCTGAGTCCGTCCAATGTTTGGTAAACCACTTGGACTTCTGCTTGTAGTCCGTCGTAGGAGAGCAGTTCCACCATCTTGGCAGAAATCTCCTCGTCGGTAAACGGAGCGTAAATCTCTTTTACATAGTTGACTATCTCTTCTTTAGGCTTGTCCTCTTGGGCCTTGCTCTTTTGATAGGCTTGTTTGACAATGTCTGTCATGCCTCTCTCTTCGATCAAAGCCATAGTTGCACGGAAGGCGATGAATTGATCCATGCTGGCCATGTCGATACCATAGTAATCTGGGTAACGAACTTGAGGAGAAGAAGAGACTATGACAATCTTCTTTGGATGCAAGCGGTCCAATATTTTGATGATGCTTTGCTTGAGGGTGGTGCCTCTAACAATACTATCGTCAATGACAACCAAATTGTCGATGTAAGGGACGATGCTTCCGTAAGTTGTGTCGTAAACGTGAGTGGCAAGGTCGTTTCGAGTGTTGCCCTCTGCGATGAACGTACGAAGTTTGATGTCTTTGATAGCAACCTTTTCACTGCGGATTCTCTCCGATAGGATAGCCTCCAATTCACTGTGACTTGGGTTGTGGCCCAACGATTCAATACGCTTGGCCTTTAGTTTGTTGAGGTAGTTGTCCAAGCCTTCCAACATTCCGTAGAAAGCAACTTCGGCTGTGTTAGGGATGAAGGAGAATACCGTATTGTGAATGTCGTTGTCGACAGCCTTTAGAATGGAAGGGACGAGGGATGCTCCTAATTCCTTACGTTCACGATAGATGTCGATGTCACTGCCACGACTGAAATAAATTCTCTCAAAAGAACAAGCTTTAAGCGTCTTAGGCTCGTTTACTTGAGAAAGACTCATCTCGCCTTTCTTGTTTACGATTAGTGCTTGGCCGGGCAACAATTCGTGTATGCTATCGACAGGCACGTTGAGCGCAGTTTGGATTACAGGCCTTTCGGAAGCAAGCACCATGATTTCGTCGTCTTTGTACCAGAATCCAGGACGGATGCCCCAAGGGTCTCTGATGGCGAAGCTCTCTCCACTACCTGTCAATCCGCAAATGACATAACCACCGTCCCAAGTTTTAGAAGAACGTTTCAAGACGTTGACTAAGTCGATGCGGTCTTCGATGGCATGCGTGATGTCCATTCCCTTTAGACCTTCTTGACTACATATATTATATAGGCGTTCTACTTCGCGGTCGAGGCGGTGTCCCACTTGCTCAAGCATGATGTAGGTGTCGGCATATTTTCTTGGGTGCTGACCGTCGGATGTGATGTCAGCAAAGATTTCATCGACGTTGGTCAAATTGAAGTTTCCGCAAAGGGCTAAGTTTTTCGCTCTCCAGTTGTTTCTTCTCAAGAAAGGGTGGACGTATGAGATTCCGCTTTTCCCAGTGGTGGAGTAGCGGAGGTGGCCCATGTAAAGTTCTCCTGCAAAAGGAAGACATTGTGTGGCGTAAGTCGCATCATGCAGTTGCTCATGTGTGAGATCTTTGAAATGTTCGTGTACCGTTCCGAATATTTCGGTGATGGCTCCAGTGCCCATGGCACGTTCGCGAAACATATACTCTTCGCCAGGGTTGGCTTGTAGTTTAACGCAGGCAAGACCCGCACCTTCTTGGCCACGGTTGTGCTGTTTCTCCATGAGGAGGTACAACTTGTTGAGTCCGTACATCCAAGTACCGTATTTCTTTTCGTAATACTCCAAAGGTTTGAGGAGGCGTATCATGGCGACTCCACATTCGTGCTTCAAAGGTTCCATTTCTTTTTGTTTGTATTTTTACGAGTACAAAGATATATAAGAATATCATATAAGAAAACCTTGAAATCTATATTTGAAGTTTAAAAAATGACTTTTTGACTAATATTTGATGAATGTGGTGTCAAAAAGATTTTAATTTGTTTGAAAGTGTGATATTTTGAAAAAATGTCACGCGGTTTACTTTTTGTTGGTTTTGATAATTTGAATCATTTTTTGTTAATTTTGTGTTGATTTGTTTGTTATTTTTATGGAAAAATATCAGTTTGTTAGTTTGGTCTGTTTTGTTCGAATTTCAAAAAAAATCTTATGCTTTGTGGTTGTGTCTGAATGTTAGCATTGTTGTAGTTTTGTAGTACAAAATGACAGAAAAAAGTAAAATATTATAAACTAAATGCCACTAACGATGCAATTAACAAGTCAAACAGGTCTTTATACAAGAGACAATGAGCATGATGCTTGCGGTGTGGGTATGATTGTGAATATTCACGGAAACAAGTCACACGAATTGGTTAATTCGGCGCTCAAAGTGTTGGAGAACATGAGCCACCGTGGAGCCGAGGGTAGTGATGGAAAAACGGGCGACGGCGCGGGTATTCTTATTCAAATCCCTCACGAATTCATCTTGCTTCAGGGTATTCCAGTACCAGAAAAAGGTAAGTATGGAACAGGATTGGTCTTCTTGCCAAAAGAGCAAAAGGCACAAGACGAAATCCTAAGTATTATGTTGGAGGAAATCGAAAGAGAGAACCTCAATTTGATGCATTTGCGTAATGTGCCAACCAACCCATCTTGCTTGGGTGAAGGCGCTTTGGCAACAGAGCCAAGCATCAAGCAGATATTCATTACAGGCATCTCTGATGATGAACTTCCTGAGTTCGAACGTAAACTATATAAGATTCGTAAGAGAATCGAGAACAGAGTTTCCCATTCTGATTTCTACATCGTTTCACTTTCTAGCAAAACCATTATCTATAAAGGTATGCTCTCTTCTATGCAGGTTAGAGAGTATTTCGCAGATTTGTCAAACGATTATTTGACCAGTGGTTTGGCATTGGTTCACTCTCGTTTCAGTACGAATACTTTCCCTACATGGAGTTTGGCTCAGCCTTTCCGTTATCTCTGCCACAACGGTGAGATTAATACGGTGCGAGGTAACCGTAACTGGATGAAGGCACGTGAAAGTGTCCTCTCTTCTGCGGCTTTGGGCAACGTGAAGGAGATCTCTCCAATCGTTCAACCTAATATGAGTGACTCTGCGTCTCTTGATAACGTGTTTGAATTCTTCGTTATGTCAGGCATGAGTTTGCCTCACGCTATGGCGGTGCTTGTCCCTGAGTCATTCAATGACAAAAACCCTATCAGCGAAGATTTGAAGGCATTCTACGAATATCACTCCATCTTGATGGAACCATGGGATGGCCCTGCTGCTTTGTTGTTCAGTGATGGCCGTTTCGCTGGTGGATTGCTCGACCGTAACGGTTTGCGTCCTTCTCGTTACCTCATCACTAACAACGATATGATGTTGGTTGCTTCTGAGGTGGGTGTGATGGATTTCGATCCAATGCAAATCAAGCAAAAAGGTCGTTTGCAACCTGGTAAGATTTTGATGGTCGATACCGAAGAGGGTAAGATCTATTACGATGGCGACTTGAAGGCTCAACTTGCTGCTGAGCATCCATACAAGGAGTGGTTGAGCACCAACCGTATCCAGTTGGAGAAACTTAAGAGCGGACGTAAGGTCAGCAACAGCATCGAGAACTATGACCGCAAGTTGTTGAACTTCGGTTTCGGTCAGGAGGATATCGATAAGACGATCGTGCCTATGTGTACTTCTGGTTCAGAGCCTGTGGCTGCAATGGGTAATGATACTCCGTTGGCAGTTATCTCTGACCGTCCACAAATATTCTTCAACTATTTCCGTCAACAGTTCGCTCAGGTTACTAACCCTGCCATCGACCCAATCCGTGAGGAGTTGGTGATGTCCTTGACAGAGTACATCGGTGCCGTTGGAACAAACATCTTGACGCCAGATGAGAGCAACTGTAAGATGGTTCGCCTCCCTCATCCGGTTTTGACAAACGCTCAGTTGGATATTCTTTGCAACATCCGTTATAAAGGATTTAAGACAACTAAGTTGCCTTTGTTGTTTGAGGCGTCAAAAGGCGAGTTGGGCTTGAAGAATGCTTTGGATAATTTGTGTAAGCAAGCAGAAGAGTCCGTTGACAACGGAATCAACTATATCATTTTGAGCGACCGCGATGTGGATGCGTCACACGCAGTTATCCCTTCTCTTCTTGCCGTTAGTGCGGTTCACCACTATTTGATCAGTGTCGGTAAACGTGTTCAGACTGCTTTGATCGTAGAGTCTGGTGAAATTCGCGAGGTGATGCATGCCGCCCTTTTGTTGGGTTATGGAGCATCAGCCATCTGTCCTTATATGACCTTTGCTGTTATCGATGATTTGGTGAAGAAAGGAAAGATTCAAGAGGATTACGATACGGCAGAGCACAACTACATCAAGGCTGTCTGCAAGGGATTGCTCAAGATTATGTCTAAGATGGGTATCTCAACTATCCGTTCTTATCGTGGTGCTAAGATTTTCGAGAGCATCGGTTTGAGCGAGGATTTGTTGAAGACATACTTCGGAACTGAAATTTCAACAATCGGTGGTGTCGGTTTGAAGCATTTGGCTGACGATGCAATGAAGTTGCACGATGAGGCCTTCCGTCCTGCCGAGATGAATGAGTTCCTTCCAAATAACGGTTTGTTCGCCTACAGAAAGGATGGTATCCTTCACGCATGGAACCCAGAGACAATCGCTACGTTGCAGATTGCAACTCGTACGGGCAACTACAGCAAATACAAGGAATATACAAAGTTGGTGGACTGCAAGGAGAAACCAATCTTCATCCGCGACTTCTTCGATTACAAGCGTGCGGCTAAGGCAATCTCGGTCGATGAAGTTGAACCAGTAGAGTCAATCGTTAAGCATTTCGTGACAGGTGCCATGTCTTTCGGAGCCTTGTCTTCTGAGGCACATGAGGCTATCGCGATTGCAATGAATAAGTTGGGCGCTCGAAGCAACACCGGAGAGGGTGGTGAGGATAACGCTCGTTACCACACAACAACGCCAGACGGCATCTCTTTGAGTTCAAAGACAAAGCAGATCGCTTCAGGTCGTTTCGGTGTTACAGCAGAATATCTTGTTAATGCAGAAGAGATCCAAATCAAGGTGGCGCAAGGTGCAAAACCTGGTGAGGGTGGTCAATTGCCAGGATTCAAGGTGAATGAAATCATTGACAAGAGTCGTAACTCAATTCCTGGAATCTCCGTTATCTCTCCTTCGCCTCACCACGACAGGCACTCTATCGAGGATTTGGCTCAGTTGATCTTCGATATGAAGAACATCAACCCAACAGCAGCCGTGTCTGTTAAGTTGGTGGCCGAGAGCGGTGTGGGTACTATCGCTGCCGGTGTGGCTAAGGCCAAGGCTGATTTGATCGTTATTTCAGGTGCCGAGGGTGGTACGGGTGCATCTCCTGCCTCTTCTATGCGTTTCGCTGGTATCTCTCCAGAAATCGGTTTGGCAGAGTCTCAACAAACATTGGCATTGAATGGCTTGCGTGCTCAGGTTCGTTTGCAGACGGACGGTCAGTTGAAGACAGGTCGCGACGTTATCATGATGGCGATGTTGGGAGCTGATGAGTTTAGCTTCGGTACACTTCCTTTGATCGTTTTGGGTTGTGTAATGATGCGTAAGTGTAACACAAATACTTGTCCTGTGGGTGTGGCAACGCAAGATCCTAAGTTGCGTGCTCGTTTCCGTGGACATTCTGATTATATCGTTAATTACTTCACATTCTTGGCGCAAGAGGTTCGTGAGTATTTGGCAGAGATGGGATTCCGCAGTTTGAATGACATCATCGGTCGCACAGACTTGATCGTCAAGAAGCCAGTTGAGGCTGGATCTAAGGCTTCTACATTGGATTTCACTCGTTTGCTTACGAAGGGTCAAGGCGCATTGCACTATGACGGAAGACCTTTCACGAAGGTGGAAGATGTGAAGGATATGGAGATTTTGGCTCAAGTAAAGAATGCTATCGAGACAAAACAAGAAATCACGGTAGATTTCGCGGTGAAGAACACCGATCGTGCTTGTGGTACGATGTTGTCAGGTGTCATCGCTTCTAAATACGGTGAGGCTGGTTTGCCAGATTCTACAATCAATGTTAAGTTCAAGGGTTCTGCAGGTCAGAGTTTCGGTGCCTTCTTGATGAAGGGTGTGAACTTCCGATTGGAGGGTGAAACAAACGACTACTTCGCTAAGGGATTGAGTGGTGGACGTGTCTCTATCTTGCCTCCAGTTCGTAGCAACTTCGTTCCAGAGGATAACATCATCGCAGGTAACACGGGATTGTACGGTGCAACAACTGGTGAACTTTATGTAAATGGTCGCGTAGGTGAGCGTTTCGGAGTTCGTAACTCAGGTGCTATTGCTGTCATCGAGGGTGCTGGTGACCACTGTTGTGAGTATATGACCGGCGGTCGCGTGGTAGTCTTGGGTGAGACTGGTAGAAACTTCGGTGCTGGTATGTCAGGTGGTGTTGCTTATGTTTGGGACAAGAACCACAAGTTCGACTACTTCTGTAACATGGATATGGTTGAGTTGAGTCTTGTCGAGGAGAACGCTTACCGCAAGGAGTTGCACGAGTTGATCCGTCAACACTGGGTATATACAGGCTCTAAGTTGGCCCGCACGATGTTGGATGATTGGAATCACTATGTAGAGGAGTTCATCCAAGTAGTTCCAATCGAGTACAAGCGTGTGTTGCAAGAGGAGCAGTTGCGTAAGTTGCAAGACAAGATCGCAGATATCCAACGTGACTATTGATTAATTGAGAATTATGAGTTAAGAATTAGGAATTGGCCAAATGGTGGTCGGTTTGCATTATTCTTTCTTTAGTTCTTGAAACAGTGAGTAAAAAATATTTAGAAATTTTGAAAGGTGGGCATCGCCCCGCGCAATGTCCATCTTTCCCCAATATATTATCAGTATGGGAAATCCAAGAGCATTTCTAACTGTTCCTCGTAAGGAGGCTGGACACCGTCCTATTCAAGATCGTATTCATGATTTTGCCGAGGTTGAACAGACTTTAAATACTAAGGACCGTCAATTGCAGGCATCTCGTTGCATGGATTGTGGTGTCCCTTTCTGCCACTGGGCTTGTCCTCTTGGCAACAAACAACCTGAATGGCAAGACGCACTTTATAAAGGCGATTGGGAAATGGCCTACAAACTTCTTAAGAAGACAAACGATTTTCCTGAATTTACAGGCCGTATTTGTCCTGCTCTTTGTGAGAAGGCTTGCGTCCTCAATCTTACCATCGGAGAGCCAACCACTTGTCGTGAGAATGAGTGCGCCATTGCTGAGCGTGCCTTCTTGGAGAACTATGTGACCATCGAACATCCGGTGCGTAACGGCAAGAAAGTGCTTGTCGTAGGTGCGGGTCCTGCAGGTTTGGCTGCAGCCAACCAATTGAACTATAAGGGTTACGAAGTGACTGTCTATGAGAAGAATGAGGCAGCCGGCGGTTTGCTCCGTTATGGTATCCCTAACTTCAAGTTGGCAAAGAGCGTCATCGACCGCCGTATCAGTGTGATGGAGGCTGAAGGCGTTAAGTTTGAATACAACAAGACTGTAGATTCCACAAAATTGCCTGCTGGCTTTGATGCTTATGTCATCAGTACGGGAACTCCGACTGCTCGTGACTTGAAGATTGAAGGTCGTGAGTTGAAGGGTGTTTATTTGGCACTTGAAATGTTGGGTCAACAAAATAGAGTGTTGGCAGGTAAGAAGTTCAAGGAATCAGAACTCGTAAATGCTAAGGGCAAGAAGGTGCTTGTAATTGGTGGTGGTGATACGGGTTCAGACTGTATCGGTACTGCTCACCGTCAGGGTGCGGTAAGTGTTACTCAAATCGAGATCATGCCTAAGCCACCAGTAGGAGAGAATCCTGCTACACCTTGGCCAAACTGGCCAGTCATCCTCAAGACAACTACATCTCACGAAGAAGGTTGCGAGCGTCGTTGGTTGCTCAACACTAATAAGTTCATTGGTAAGAATGGTGTTCTTACTGGTGCTGAGGTTGAAGAGGTAGAATGGGTTCCAAATCCAGAAGGAGGAAGACCTATCATGAAGGCTACGGGAAAGAAGGAAGTTATCGAATGTGACATGGTCCTTTTGGCCATGGGATTCCTCAAGCCAGAGCATCCTCAATTTGCTGAGAACGTGTTCTTGGCAGGTGATGCACAAAGCGGTGCCAGCTTGGTGGTTCGTGCCATTGCAAGCGGTAGAAAGACGGCCGAGACTGTCGATAAGTATTTATCAAAATAAGATTAGTTATGTGTGGAATTGTCGGTATATTTAACATAGCAGGGCAGACGGCAGATCTTCGTCCCAAAGCCCTAAAAATGTCGCAGAAAATTCGTCATAGAGGTCCGGATTGGAGTGGAATCTATGTAGGAAAGAGTGCCATTCTTGCGCACGAGCGACTTTCGATTGTGGATCCGGAGAGTGGCGGTCAGCCACTCTTCAGCCCAGACAAAAAGCAAATCTTGGCTGTCAACGGTGAAATCTATAACCACCGTGAGATTAGAGCCAAGTATGCAGGAAAGTATGACTTCCAAACGGGTAGCGACTGTGAGGTGATTTTGCCTCTTTATCGTGACAAGGGCATCGATTTCTTGGAAGAGTTGAACGGTATCTTCGCCTTCGCTTTGTATGATGAGGAGAAGGATGAATTCTTGATTGCTCGTGATCCAATAGGCGTAATTCCTTTGTATATCGGTAAGGACGCTGATGGTAAGGTTTATTGTGCAAGCGAGTTGAAAGCCTTGGAAGGCTTCTGCGAAAGCTACGAGCCATTCTTGCCTGGTCACTACTACTCAAGCAAAGAGGGTGTGATGAGGAAATGGTATAAGAGAGACTGGGAAAGCTACGATACAGTGAAGAACAACGAGGCAAGCGTGGAGGAACTTCACGACGCTTTGGAGGCTGCCGTTAAGAGACAGTTGATGAGTGACGTGCCTTACGGTGTTTTGCTTTCAGGCGGTTTGGATAGTTCTGTCATCTCTGCCATCGCAAAGAAATACGCTAACAAGCGTGTTGAGACAGATGACAAGAAAGATGCTTGGTGGCCTCAACTTCACTCTTTTGCCGTAGGTTTGAAGGGTGCGCCAGATTTGGCGAAGGCTCGCGAAGTGGCTAACCACATTGGTACGGTTCACCATGAAATCAATTATACGGTTCAAGAAGGTTTGGATGCCATCCGTGATGTCATCTACTTCATCGAGACTTATGATGTGACAACTGTTCGTGCCTCCACTCCGATGTATTTGTTGGCTCGTGTCATCAAGAGCATGGGTATCAAGATGGTGCTTAGTGGCGAGGGTGCCGACGAGGTGTTCGGTGGTTACCTCTATTTCCACAAGGCTCCAGATGCTAAGGCATTCCACGACGAGACCGTCCGTAAATTGGGCAAGTTGTATCTCTACGATTGCTTGAGGGCGAACAAGTCATTGTCTGCTTGGGGTGTTGAGGGTCGTGTTCCATTCTTGGACAAGGAGTTCTTGGACGTGGCTATGCGTTTGAACCCACAGGCCAAGATGTGTCCTGGCAAAGAGATAGAGAAGAAGATTGTTCGCTTGGCCTTTGCCGATATGTTGCCAGACAGTGTGGCATGGAGACAAAAAGAGCAGTTCAGCGATGGTGTAGGTTATAGCTGGATTGATACGTTGAAAGCAATCACAGCGGAGGCGGTTACTGACGAGCAGATGGCTCATGCAGCCGAGCGCTTCCCAATCAATACTCCGATGAACAAGGAGGAGTATTACTACAGAACAATATTCGAAGAGCATTTCCCAAGTGCAAGCGCGGCCAAGAGCGTGCCTCATGAGGCTTCTGTGGCTTGTTCAACAGCCATAGCGTTGGAGTGGGATGCTGCTTGGAAAGAGTTGAATGATCCAAGTGGACGTGCCGTTAAGGGTGTCCACGAACAAGCATACTGATTTGTTTTTATAAAACTTGTTGTTGATTATCGTTGGAGGGTCGCAGTCCGTGAGGAATGCGGCCCTTGTTCTTTCTCCCTGGGGCATAGTCATTAGGGCTATGCTTTTTTTTCCGTGATATTTCCTTATCTTTGTAAACATAAATCTTCTGAACGACATGGCAAAACGATTCAATACGACAGGCAGTTGCAACCCGGAGCGTCATTATATGGTAAATATTGACGACAAACTGAAGCAAATAGAGGCATTGATAGATGAAGGAC
>JAKSLA010000049.1 GCA_024401455.1 Paludibacteraceae bacterium
TTTTTGACCATTTTATGCTCGTTAACGATTTTTTATCGTATAAACAAGAGAAAAAGGAGAATATAAAATGTAAGTAAATGAAAGAGCCGTGTATATTTCCCTAATTTTATATTAATTTCTATACATTTTCAAAAATAATTTTATATTTTTGCAGTATACTATATAACAACCAATCTGTTTTGATTATGACACATACAACTAACAAAGGGGTTTACATTGCCGTGGAGAAGCAAAAAATCACCCCAAAAGACATCTGGTTTGAAACAATTAAAAACTTAGGGAATATGGAGATTTTAGATCCTGAAATTTACCAAATAGCCGATGAGGCTTTGCTGGAACTCATAGAGAAGGCGAAGGTTTCCGCCCTCTCTGAGGCGGAATATGCCCAATACGAGGCGGAACTGAAACTTCTATCCAACCGTGGAACTGTGGAACGATACAATTTTGAACAAGGCAGGAAAGAAGGCATTCTCGGAATCGCCCGAACGATGAAACTCAACGGCTACCCTACAGAAGAAATCAGTTCTTTAACGGGACTAACAAAAGAAGAAGTCGAAAAAATTTGAAAAACAAAAGCAATACCATATTTTGAACCAATTAAAAACTTAGAAAACATGAAGATTTTAGATTCTGAGATTTACCAATTAGCAAAAAAGTCTTTGCAGGAATTCATCGAGGAGAATAAAGATTCCGAGGAATTAAAATATCTCTCCGACCCCAATTCAGAAATACGATATTGTTTTGAGCAAGGCTACTTAAGAGGGTTCGTAGAAGGTTGGAAAAAAGGCTACCTCGAAGCTGCCCAAAACATGAAACGCAACAATATCCCTGTAGAAGAGATTTGCTCAATAATGGGACTGACAAAAGATGAAGTCGAAAAACTTTGAAGCAACAAGGGCAATCTCATTTCTTGCGATTGCCCTTGTTTCGCTATGGGCAAACGAAGGGAAAGCAATTAGTACATCAGTCCAAAACTCCAAAGAGGAAGGAACTCGCCCGCTGCATACTCTATATCGTCACGTACTATATAAGCATTGTCCAAGTCTTTCACCTGCTTTGTCCCTTTCTTCTTTCCCCCCACCTCAAATGTATATTTGCCAATCTCAAAGTCAGACGTTCTTGACGACGTGACTGGTAGAACTATTCGTGTCTGATTATAGAAAAAAGTCTCACGAACATTACCTATGTTGGCATTTTCTGCAGCCATTGCAAATATGAGGTTCGTATTGTCAAGATAAACCTTTTCGGTTTTGCCTAATCCTCGCATACCACCTGTAGCATCACGCAACTGCCCTATCATTCCTGCTTTTTCCATGTACAGCAAATAGGTAGGTACATCATTGCGGCTAATCTTTAGTTCATTTGCCAAACTTGTTGATTCCGGTTTATATGGCACATTACTGGCTATAATTGAAAGCATACGATGAAGTTTTTTCCCTGTCGATGGCGTCATATTGGCAAAATGGGGAATATCATTTTCCATAGTCAAACTCACAACCTGTAGAAGTCTTTTTTGGAAATAGCCCTCTTTCGAAAAAGGATAATATCCCTCGCGTAAATATTGACTGAACAACGGCAAAGGATGAAGTAAGTCAGGTATCTGAGTGTTTCCATTCAAAACATCTTCAAAAGTCCTAACTGGCGACTTTATTCCGTGAAAAAACTCAAGATATTCCCGAAACGACATTCCCTGCATTTCGAAAAGCAATACCCTGCGACTCAAGTCGGCCTGCCCTTCAAATATATCTAAGACCGACGACCCTGTGAAAACTATATGAAGTTCAGGATGATTGTCATAAATTTGTTTTAACTCGATTGACCAATTTTCATATTTATGTACCTCATCAATATACAACCATACTCCTCCTTCCTGCACAAATTGTGTAGTTGCTTGCTCTAAAGTATGAGTAAGAAAATAACTATGATCAGCCGAAAAATAAAAACTTTTGCTTCGTACTTCTTCATCCTGCTCTTTCAAATGCTGTAGCAACATTGTCGATTTTCCCACCCCACGTGGACCAACAAGTCCAACAAGGCGGGCTTCCCAAGGCAGTTTGTCATACATATAGCGCTTAAAGTCTAAAGATACCATACGAAGCTGCTCCTGCATATAATTTACTAGTGTTATATCCATATCTCCCATTTTATGCACCACACAAAGTGCATTTACACACAATATATGCACCTTGCAGAGTGCAAATTTAGAAACATTAATCAGTAAGACCTAATTTTTTCTACTAAAAAAAGACCGATTCCTCAATCGAAACCGGTCTTCATTATCAATAACCTATAGGTGCAACAACTTATAGACAAGCCTTATAGATATTCAAAACATCGTTCCAATACAATGGCTTGAAATTACCCACATAGCGGTCGCCCGTACACTTCTTCGCCATCTTCTCCAAAGGAGAGTTCTCCGTAAAGCCCAACTCCCTCAACGAACTTGGTTGACCCAACGATTGGAAGAAGCAAGCCAACTTGGCAATACCTGCCAGAATCACCTTCTCCTCATCCCTATCTGCCTTGATGTCCATCACATTCACAGCGAACTGATAGAACATCTTAGGTTTTTCCTTATAGACATAACGCATCCAAGCGGGTGTAAGCACCGCCAAACCGGCTCCGTGAGCCACCTTCTCGTCTTGCGCACTCAACTCATGCTCCATGGCGTGGCAGCCCCAATCTTGCATTCTTCCGCAACCCAAGAAACCGTTGTGTGCAAACGAACCGCCCAAAGAAACCTCCGACCATGCTTGGTAATCGGCTGGATTTTGCATCAACAACAAAGCGTTTCTCATAATAGTTTTCAACGTGCTCTCCGCCAAAGAATCAATCAAATCCGTGTGCTGCGTCTGCGTGAAATAACGCTCGAAAATATGGCTCATCATATCGCACACGCCATTGGCAATCTGATTTTTAGGCAATGTGATGAAAATATCCGGATTGACAACACTTACCACCGGACGTATTTTTTGGCTTGAGAAACCTAATTTTCTTCCTTTATATGAAATAACCGCATCAGGACTCACTTCACTTCCTGCGGCAGGAATCGTCAGAATGGTAGCAACAGGCAAGGCATCCGTCAATTTGGCTGCACCCGTGAAGCATGACCACACATCGTCCGCCCCGAGGCTCATGGCAATTGCCTTGGACGTATCTATCACACTTCCGCCGCCAACGGCCAACACCAACTTCAAGTTCTCCTTCTTGACCAAGTCAATTCCTTCCAACACCTTTTCATAACGTGGATTGGCCTGAACGCCTGACAACTCTACGAAAGCGACACCGTTAGCAGTCAACGACTCCACTACGTCTGCATACAAACCGTTACGCTTGATGCTTCCTCCTCCATAAACCAACAAAACCTTATCTGCATACGGTTTTAACAACTCACCAATCTTCTTGTGTGAATCTTTTCCGAATACGTACTTCGTTGACATTTGAAACGAAAAATTATCCATACTTTAAATAATATATATTAAACCATAAGAAATTGTTTAAATTTAATTCAAATATAATTTGAGAGACCTGAAAAACACCAAAGAACCCCCAAAGTCGATAACCATACCCTCATCAGCGTCTGTAAGACGCTACCTCCATAACCCCGTACATACACAACACAACAGTGGTGTGTATGTGCGGGGCGACAGTGCAGATAGTGTATATACCTAATTTTGAGGCATATCCATCTTGTGCATTTTATAGCCCATTCTGAATAGTTGGACGGCCACTCCCATATGATACATCTGGTGCAATGTGCTTACATAAGCGGCAAAGGCCAACTGTGTGCCAGGCTCTATCTGTTCGCGCTGCAGGGCATGAACTGCCATCTGCGCACAAGCACCTATCAACTTTGCCAATGCCTTGCTTTCCTCTGCGTCGAGTTCCAAATAATCCTCGCTGATATGCTCGTCCATATAGTCGAACCCTCGCCCGTCACGCAAGACGGCATAAAGGTCTGTATTCTTCAAGAAATCTTCCCAATCTTGATCCCATTGCTGCGCAAGCGCCATCCCCACATACATCATCCAACCGACCGAGACGGTTGGATAGCCTTCAAATTCACGTATTCCATCGGGCAAATAAGACGTACACACTTGTTCCCAAACTTCGTCAAAGTCCGTTGAATTTGGTTCTATAAAGTCCACCGCTTGCTTAGCCTGCAAGTATTGCCACAACGAAGCGTGCAAATTATTTTCGTACTGATCAAGATATTGATTGCTATCCATAACAATTTCTCTATGTGTTCTGGGAAGAGTACCCTCCCTTGACGTTTCAACATTTTACCACAAATATCGCAATTTCCTATTGAACCACCAATGGGGAAGAAGGGAATAAGCGTTTGAAGTTAGTGAAAATTTTTACTCAAAAATGGTATCCACGACCTCAATCCCCAAGTTCTTTCGATCCTCTACCCTCGTCACTTTATAAAACAAAAGGCTGTTGGGAACGGCAAAGTAGATGTCGCCCTGCACGAAGTCACACATTCCCCAACCGTCCGACAACGTCAGATACAGCAAGTTTTCGTCCAATGATTTGGGCACTTTCAAAAAGAGTTGCCGCTCCGCTGGCACAACATTCATCTTGCGGCAATCTTCGTCGCTCAAGGCAACATAGAGAAAATCATTCGTCACGGCAAAACCTCTAAAAAACAAATGGTACTCATCTTCCGGGAACATATTTCGGATAGGATATCTGTCCAATTTTACCCTATAAACGGCATCATCCTTGACCCTGAACAAGCGAGCAGGGAGAAGTGCTTCGTGGGTTCTTATCGTCGGCTGAAAATCTATTTTCGTAATGAACTGCTTTGTTTTTGGGGTCTCATCGTATGAGAATTCACAGTCGCCCCACTCCCGCAAATGGTCGGCCCGCTGATAGTTTACCAACCGCTTCATCATAGATGGATGGCAGACAAAGAAAGAGACGCCCTCCGGTGCATCGTAGAGATAACACTCGCATTGGGTGTGTTGCAACTCATACCTTCCGTCGGAAGAGACTTGCCTATATTCGTGCAAATAATAACCGTTCGCCAACTCCTCAAACTGCCAAAAACGAGTGCCGGCTATCTCCGAATCCGTCCAAATGCCTTCCAAATCAAAGAACACGAGGTCAAACTGCTGGTTGAAGCGAAAGGCGGCATCGGGCGAAGAATAGCCTTGTATCACATTCAAAAAAAGATAAGTCATGTGAACCAAATCGATACGCGTGAGTTTCTCCTCTCCCCCTTTCGCCCGCGTCTCGAAACCGGTAAGAATCGGGGCATCCCTGGCGATATCATCAATCGGGGCTTGCAATCCGTATCGGCGAAGGAAATCCATCAAAAGGCGAAAAGTCTCGCCCATCTTCACCGCTGCCCCCTTCTTGGAATTGTAGGTGGGCAAGACGCCAATCATCATAAGAAGGAAAAGGGCGTAGTAACAGTTGGAGTTATCCGCCCCCAGCCACGAAGCAAGGACGCAGCGCTTGCTATCGCCCAAAAACCGAAGGTCATCCAACGCCTTCTTTTTATCATCAGCATACAGGTAATTGAGCATCTTGAATATCTGCTGCTCCTTCTTGCCTTGGCATTCGTCCAAATCTTGCAAATCCATGGAATAACTCCGCTTGAAATGGGGGACAAAGACGTCGCTCACCTCCTTATAAGCATCGAGCAAACGCTCCAAATCGAATTCTCTGCCATACCACTCGCCAACCTCGTTGGACAACTCACAAAAGGTGGATTTTCTTCGAAAACTATTCATCGAAGAGGCATTGTTGGCCTCCATGTTATAATCTATGTGCTGGCCTAATTCCGATCTGTCGTTAAACAACAAACAAGTATTGGCTATTACATTCAGCATTTCTGCGTATTTCCGATCTTTTGACTCTCTGCTCATAGCACTTCGTGTATTGCAATCCGTACTCTATTACCGAACGGAATACATTTTATATCTTTTTGAAAATTAATTAAATACATTTCTTTATCACACAACAAAGTTATTGTAAAATTGCATCAGAAACAAGTCATTCACTAAAAACGACTCTTCAAAAAAAGGAGGAAGGTCGTAAAAAGAGTTGGCTTGAATCATCATAAAAAATAATTTTCTAATTATTAAAAATGATTAGCCCATGAAAAAGGAAAACATAACATCCAATAGTTGTTGCAGACCCATCTGCCTTGAAATCAACTTAACAAACATTCACTTATGGCAAAGATTCAAAGGTTTCGTGCCTCGGTTGACTATTGCGCAACGGGGGCATATCACTTAACGGCTTTGCACGAACACTACACCTTCACCATATCCGAAAAGGCAATGCATAGCAAAGTCCATTTCCCCGCTGATATGTTAGACAAGGAGGGCAGGCTGAAACGAGGGGTAGAGATCTCCGTCATCTCCAAAACGAATGACGAAGGGAACGTCAACCACTACCCCGACACCAACGTCTATGTCGAGTCAACCCGCCCCCAACGTATCACGGAAGAGGAATACGCCGCCAACCTGCTCAACTTTTTGGACCACTCGGATGAGATCGACCCTACGATTATCCGCGACATCGTGAAGGCCATCGCAACAAGCAGCGCCGAATCAGCCTGCAAGTTGATAAGCAAAGCTCTATTCAAATTATAAATCAAAAAACGGAAGCGTATGCTACAATTTCACACCATAGTCTGCACCAAGTGCGGCCATAAATTCACCACCTGTTCAGGAGGCTTCATCTATATGCCCCCCAACATGAAATGCCCCAAATGCAACCACATAAATGGAGCCATTGGGGAAATGTTAGGGTGGCTGAGCAAAACGATGGGGAAAATGTAACAAGAGGAATAAGGGTTTAAAGGCCCTTCCTTCAGAGAACTGCCAACAAAAAAAAAATCAAATTCAATCACTATGAACACAATTAACAATTACAAAAACATCCTTCAACAAGTCCATAATGTTACCAATGGAATATTGACCGAGACTGGAACAAACGAATTTTCGGTAAAATGCGATAAATTCAATCAATTACTTGAGCGAAGCAAATATGTCAAAGTTCCTTTGGTAGGAGTATTTAGCGCTGGAAAAAGTTCCATACTAAACGTATTTACTCAGAAATACAATGCTTTGCCGATTGACACAACTCCTGAAACAGCCGTTGCATACGAGTTGTATTATGGAGAAGATGAGAAAGTGGATCTTTTTCGAAACAAGGAGATAATCGACACTAAACCCCTTTCCGAAATCAAATCACTGCAAACGCAACCAGGTGACATTGCCTGCGTTTACATGAACAGTCAACCCATTAAGCAATTGCAAGAGAAAGGGATTGTCTTAGTCGATATGCCAGGCATCGGATCTGGCAACAACCAGCACGATGCAGCCATCATGAACTACATTGAGTTCGGCACGGCATTTATATTGATGATGGAGGCCGAACAGGGCACTTTGAGAGATTCTACACTCAGATTTATCGAAGAGTTGAAACGCTATAACCTTATGCCTGCGATCTTGATTTCCAAGATAGACAAGAAGCCTTTGGAAGTCATTAATGATATTGTAGAAGAGGTCAAATTCGATGCCAAGAGAGTGCTTGACAACGAGCCTTTTGTTGGTACTGTAAGTGCTGTAAACAACGATTTAAAGAGCCTATCCGACTATTTGGAAACCCTTGATGCAGAAGCACTTTTGAGGAAAAAGGTAGGAGGTTCACTTAAAGCTATCATCGATTCTGCGATTGCTGATTTGAGCAATCAAATAGAAGACAAGGGTAAAAGTGTCGAGGAGGCAAAAGCTATCTTGAAAAAAATTGAGGATGAATTGGCCAATGTACAAAACCAATTGCCGACAAACGATGCAATCTGCAAATCACCTGAGACATATACAACAGAAATAATGGAAAATATCGACTTGGCTCTAAAGGACAAGGCTGGGGAAATAGCAAGAATGGTGGTTAACAAAGCATCAGAATCAGAGATCAATAGTATGCTTACCTCTATCATCCGAGCAGAACTACTCGTTTCCGTCAAAGAGCGCGCAGAAGACTACTCGCGCGACCTCAGCAATTCCGTAAATTCTGCTGTGACCCAAATCGCACACATAGAAATCAATGGAGGTTTTCTCCAAAACTTCAATTTGGGTACTATCATCGAAGTCGTTGCTACCATCTTTGGCAAGGGAGCAATCAGCAAATTCTTAGCGAAATGGGGAAAGGTTTTGATTGAACCATTGCAAGCAATTCTTGACGCCATCTTCGGCAAAAGCACTTCAGATATGATTGCGGAAGTCAAAAGCAAAATTCTTAACGAATGCATCCCAAATATCATCAACTCGCTGCGCCCTGATGTCCTCTCCATAGTGAGCAAGACACAAGAAGGCATTGACGACTCTGTAAAAGGGGAACTTCAAATGGCTATCGACAAGAAGAAAGACAGCCTACGCACCAAACTAAATGATATTCAAACGGACGAACAAACGACAAACGCTCAAATCGCAACACTTAAAACTGCAATCAACACATTAAACAACATTAAAAACGAACTCTAATGGCTTTAACAAGAAAAAAAACAACTGCTACTCCCAAACAGCAGATTATCAAAGTAAATCCTTATGAAATCCAAGACAATGTCTTGGATTTGATGGGACAAATCGCTGCAGCAAGACCAAGCAACACAATAGGAGAATATTGGTCAAAAGTAGATAATTTCTTTTTTCATGACGAATCTACAAGCAGAGAAGTTGTAGAGGACGACAAAAAAGTAATGCGTAACTTCTCGTTTAGGGATTATTTTTATCAATTCAGAAGTGAATTCGGAGAATCAGACTTTTTACGTATTGCTTATAATTTGGTTAATTCTTTATCAAGAGAACTTCAGTCTGCAGAAAATTCAGAACATACCCAGATTGTAATAGCAGGCGGGTTTTCTGCCGGCAAGTCTTCTTTCTTGAACAAGTTGACTGGATATGGCGATTTATTGCCAACTGGCGTTGAACCGGTGTCTGTAGTACCAACCTATCTCCGTTGTTCAAAAAACCAATCAGAGGTAAGAGTACAAGGTCTAAATTCAAAAAATGCAATAATAGACCTTGACAGAAATGTTTTGGATGGAATCAAACATTCCAATGGTTCATCTTGTCATTTTGCATCGGTTCTTGAGAAACTTTTCGTAACCGTGCCTGCAAATCCAACAATTGACGGGTTAGCATTTATCGACACTCCCGGCTATGACAATTCAGACACAGCAAATTCTTCTAACGGAAAAACTGACAAACAAACAACGCAAGAATCATTAGAAGAGGGACAAGTTTTGATTTGGTTGGTCGATGCAGAAAAAGGTGCACTTCGTAAAGAGGACATTGAAATGATCAAGAATTTCGAAGGAAAGAAAATAATCATATTCAACAAAGCCGACAAAAAAGGTTCGGAATGCAAAAAAATCGTAACCACCGCCTATCAAAACATAAAAGGTGATATTGACGAAAGTGACATCATTGACATCTTAGCTTATAGCACTCTCAATGACGAAATTTATTTTTCAAAGAACGCCTTCTCGTCAATCAGTTCGTTGCTATCTGCCGTAAAATCGCTTGGCAATGGATTTTCTGAGAGAGAACACATTATCCAACGAATAGAAACAATGTTTGACAATGAAATAGAATGGACCAAAGATGCTATTGAACATTATTCAAAATTGTATGAGAGTTCTTTGGATGATAAGAAAGCATGGACTGACGCTTTGAAAAGTTGGGAAGATGCGGAGAAAGAGAACAAAAAATGGGCAAAAAATGTAATAAAAAAATCTTACGACGACATTCTTTCCGCCGCCGATGACTTAAGAGATGTAGCCTCTGATGTTATAGATAACTATCGAGACCTAATCTCAGATAGTTGGGGATACGTCAATAGTAAATTCTCCTCTTCTGAAAGTTTGGAACGAATTCTAAATCTTTATGGTGATAAGTTTGATGGTTTTGTTGAACAGTTCAATAGAGCGATTGATTATTCATACTACAAGAAAGAGAGCCGAAACTCCTTAGTAGATTCGTACAATGACCTTTACGATTGGAGAGTTAATCGTCTCAAAGGATTCTTAGAGGAATCCAAAGGACGGTCGCTTTCTCAGTTGACAAATAAGCAAAACCAAGAAAAGTATTTGGAAGACATTACCAATTTTAAATCAAAACTTATTCGTGCGATCCGAAGCGGCATAAAAGATTATGAAAAGATGACGAATAGTGCTTCTAAAAAAGCATCCTTGTCTGACGAAACAAACATAACCAACGTCTTTGTTGCTATCGATAAGGACGACATCAAGTCATTCACAAGATGTTTTGTATCGGGCATCAACATGACCGACTGCAATGCTGGAGGATACTCTCCGCTTACCTATGCCGTGACGAAAGGGAACCACGAAATGGTGAAGTTCTTGCTCGAACACGGTGCAGATCCAACAGCATACGATAACAGAGGCTACAATGCGTTCCACACAGCGGTAGAAAACCAATTGAAGGACATGTGCGAAATGCTTCTTCTGGAAGATCCCGACTTGGTAGATTCTTCTACTCGTGAAGGTGAAGGCGTTGCCGAACTTTTGGACAAGAATACATTCAAAAATTGGATGAAATCAAAAATGTAAGAAGATGAACAAGGAAGAATTAGCAAAACTTATATCCGAGTCCAACTCCATCCTTACTCGCATCAAAGAATTTGGAGAGAACTCTCAATATGTTCAAAATGATGCTCAAAGGTTTCATAACGGACTCTTCCCATTGATTAAGGAATTCAACGATGGGGGTGCAAAACTCTTAGACGATAGCAATACACTACAAATTGGTGTGGTTGGCCAAGTGAAGGCAGGTAAATCATCGTTCCTCAATTCCTTATTCTTTGAGGGAGAAAGCGTTCTGCCCAAAGCATCCACTCCTATGACAGCAGGCCTGACTGTCTTGGAATATGCGGACAAAAACACCTTCGAAGTTGAATATTTCACACAAGAAGACTGGAATGTTTTTGTAGAGCAAGACAAGATGTACAGACAATGTGAGGAAGAGGTACGAAGCAACCCTGAATTACAAGGAGCACCAGAATCTCGCATTCGATCTGAGATTAACAAACGAACTTCCGAAGAAGACCGTTCGGCACACGAAATGGTGACATCCTGCTCATCAACTGCAAAGGGGAAAATCGGTGCTGCAGTTGACATCAAACCGTTTTCTAACACAAATGATTTGCAAAATGTGTTGGAGAAATTTGTCGGAGCCAATGGTGAATACACGTCCGTAGTAAAGAGTCTGTATATCAAACTAAACGATGAACGATTAAAAGGGTATCGTATTGTTGACACACCAGGAGTGAACGACCCTGTCGTTTCGCGAGAAGAACGTACAAAAACATTCCTACGTTCTTGTCACTGCGTTATGTTGCTGAGTAGTGCTTCTGACTTCTTAGGAAGTGGAGACGTTCAGTTTCTAAACTCCAGAGTCGTGAACCAAGGCATAAAATGCGTGCTTCTACTCGCCAGCAAATTCGACTCTGTACTACAAGACCGAGGAGCAGAGTTTTTGATGAAGGGACAAGGTCAAGAAGACTTGGTGGATGCACAAGAAGACCAAATCAAAAAATTCAAACGAAGACTTGCTCAAATCAAAGAAAACATCAAAGGAAACGTTGACATAAAAATTGACTTTACCGCTGGCATTGGTTATTCCCTTGCTCATAAACCAATGGAACAATGGGATGCCGTAGAAAAAAATGTAGCGGCACAGATGAAGCGTTTCTATCCAGACTACTTTTCTACAGATGAGGATTTGAAAGAGTCATTCGATAGTTTATCCAATGTTACTGACATCAAAGAAAAGTATCTTCAGAAGTGGTTCTTGGAAAACAAAAATTCCATCATCCAAGAAAAAATAGACAAGTACTTCGAAAACAACATTACGTCTCTTAAGGAGAAAGTTGCTAAAGAAGTTTCTGAATTGGTAAAACAAAACGAAGTCCTTCAAAAAACTTCATCTGAAGAAGTCAAAAAGCAACTTGAGAATCAAAAGATTATCTTCAAAAAGTTGGAAGGAACGCTAAAAGATTATCTGTATGTAGCAAAACAGAATTTCCAAAACGTCTCAAAATCCATACAAAACGGAGTCAGTATAGACTTTCCTTACACACCCGATACAATTGGGACTTCTCGTTCCATCAGTTATAAAGGAATGTTATGGGGACATAACAGCGACAGATTCTATTATGACCAAATCAACACCGACAAACTTCACTCTGATTTGGACTATGCGATTGAGTCTTATACTGACGAAGTAAATGGAAAGTGGAAGAACAATTTCAAAGAAATTAAAACCGACTTGTACACTAAACTTTGTGATGCCATCATTGATGCCGCAAAAGAGATTCAGTCGGAAGCCTTCGACGATGACTATTTCCGTCGTATAATAGACAAAGTGTTAGCTAAACTCGGTGCGTATGAAGAATTGGATGTAAAGGCCATTCGAAGGTCACTTGCTCCGAAAATAACTTCGCTATGCAAAAAGCAGTTTGTTCCTGCAAGCCAATATGAAGTCAAAAAGGAGTATGTAAGTGATGAACTTAGCGATGGTCTTTCGCTTATCATTGAGGAAGTTAAGAATGGTATTTCTGCTTTGGAGGATGTCACCGAATACGAAGTAAAGAGAGCTCTGGATGAATCAATGAGGGCAGCCATTAATGAATCGTCGCAGTTGGAAAATGATTTCGTTCCTCAGTTGAACAAAGTCTGCGAAAATTATATGGCAAGTTTGGCAGAAAAACTCAAAGAAAAGGAAAAGTCAACCAATGAAATGAATGCATTGCTTGAAGAGGCTCTAAAATTAGATGCATTATTAAAAAAAATGAAGTAATATGAATCAAAAAATAGAATCTTTAATCAAAGAAACGGAGGAAAAAGGGCGACGTTTAAAGGAGTTAATTGGTCGCCGGATTCGGGTTATTGAAATTCCAAACTCAACAACAGCTTCCTCTCAAACCGGAAATGAAGAAATGTCATTTTTAGTTCGTATCTGTCTTTCAATAATCAAGAAGTATGGTTATAAGGTAGAGAAAGAAAGCACAATAAAAAATGAGACAAGGACATCGAATAATGGTTCTTTCAAGTCGGCTTTGATTGCAAAAATTAACGAAGAGATCAAGAAAACATCTCAAGAATGGGAGGATTTTGCTTCCGCTGTTCTCAAAGAATTGCAATCATACATTGATTCTCTTTCCATTCCTCAAGAGGAGAAGTCGAAGATCATGAGCAATCTAAACTTTTATGAGATAATTCGATTCTCGCCTACGATTGTCATGGATAAGATTGAATCCATGGGGTCGGTCAACGATATTGATACAATCAAAGCAGAGATAATATCAGAATATTCACAAAGTGTGGATGCTACCACGGCTGCTCAGATTGAGAATTTCCATAAAGCAGACCAAAATATAAAGGGATAAACTTCTCTTTATTCAAAGATTTGGCAATATACAAATTTAACTTTTAATGAATTTACGATCATGAATTACAACGAAATGAGAAAGCAACTTTCAAAAGTTGTTCGCGAAAAGAATCTGAGTGTAACTCCTCAAGTTATGAAAGTGGCAGCAAAGACCCTTTTGGGGGAATTTTCTGCAAATGAAAAAACAAGAGCAAAGCGTGCATCCGCTGCAAGAAAGACGGATAATACCGCTAATGATGTCTGGACTTCTCAACAATCAACATTGGAGACCTTGGTTGGCTCATACAAGTGATTTTGAGTAGTGCAATGTTACAACTGCGAATCTTTCCTTTGCGAAAGGTTCGTAGTTTTTCTCAGTCTAACGATTGAAACCATTAGATTTTCAATTTCATACCCGTAGAGGAACAAATAAATAGTTTCAGAAGGTTAATGAACTACTTAGCAAGTAGTATTTTGTTTATATTTTTAAAATTGACATATTATGAGTAGATATATTTGGCAGTGCGACAAATGTGGCTTTTCTTGTTATGGAGATCAAGATAGACCCAAGTATAGAGGTAGCAATATTTGTGAAAAAGGAGGTTCACATTCATGGCAAAGATGTAAGCCTGTGGGTCAAAATGGCGGTGGATGTTTTATTACAACAGCTGTTTGCCAAACCCTTGGTGCTCCAGACGATTGTAAGGAACTTACGATGATTCGTAATTTCAGGGATGGCAGATTGAAGAGATTTATGGAGGATGGAGAATTACTTGTCAATGAGTATTATCGCATTGGGCCAATGATTGTTAATGCTATAGAGAAAGACGCTGATGCAACAAATATCTATACTCAACTTTGGAACAATCGAATTAAACCTTGCTGCGAACAGATAGAACAACAGAATTGGGAACAAGTAAAACTCATTTACATAAAAATGGTAAAAGAACTTTGTGAAAAGTATAATATTATAGTTGATCCTATATTATCAAAGAAGTACTTTTCGTAAAGCACAAGAAAAAAGGGAACTCTCAGTTACCGAGGGTTCCGTTTTCCCATAATAAGACCCTTTATACATATGCAAACAACCACCATAGAATTTTCTCACAACGCACGGACCACCTATATGGCGGCAAAACACTTTTTTCATAAACAGAAAGTTTTCTCTTCAATCTCATACAACGATGAACTTTACTTTGTTGAAGCCCGTCACGGTGCCCTGCTTTCGCCCTTCAGCGAGAATGTGAAACTGAAAGTGGTGGCAACGGGTACACAAAGTTGCAAGGTTGTCATTGAGTCTTCTTCGCGCTCCATGCTCAATCTGTTGAATTTTGGCGCCAACAAGGGAAATGTCTCCGACTTAAGTGATTACATAAACAATGAAGTGTACAAGCTATGTCAATCAGGCGAAATAGCAATGGCGAATCAAGAGAATCACTCCTCTATTCGTTTTAAGTCTCCAGATATAAAATTCAAACAATAAATATATGACACACGCAACATTCCATCCAGGCGATATCCTAAAAGCTGCTCGCGGCTTATATTTTCACTACGGCGTTTATGTAGGGAATAACAGAGTGGTTCATTTCTGCTCTACAGGCAAGGATGAACTCAACGCGGCTTCCGCTGATGTTATAGAAACATCGTTCTCTCGATTCTCCAAAGGCGATTTCGTTTCTGTTGATACGCAGGAGATTCCCTTGTTTGAACGGGATGAGATAGTCCGCCGTGCACGCAAGTCAATCGGCACAAAACTTGGCTCTTACAATCTGTTCAGCAACAACTGCGAGCACTTCGCCAACTGGTGCAGATGCGGAAAATTGGTGTCGCACCAGAGGCTTTTGATGGATTGCGTCGTCGATGAGATATTTCCGGAAGGTAGCTTTGGCAGAGATATTAAGGATATCGCTGTCTCTTTCTTCCAAAAAGATGAGAAGGATATCTTGTCTTTTTATAATGAAGATCAATTGTCTAAATAATGCAATTCCCTCACTCTCGAATTTCCACATTCAGCCCAGGCCGACTATACAGCAGTGAAAAACGTTTTTTTAGAATTTTATATTTGATGGAATTGATCAATGCCACACGAAGATTTGATTTTATATGTGAATAATTCATTGAAAATTCTATATTTTTGCAAAAAGCGTTGTTATGTATGGAAAGCGTAAAAGTTGGCGTAGGTCAATGTGATTCTGTAGAAACCATTTTGAACGCCTTTTTCAATATAGTTGAAGAAGAAACAAAGTTTGATAATAGCCAAGTAAACTCAAACTTGTTTAATATGTTGTTGTCTATATGGAATACGAAAAAGTATTTTTCGAAAATTTCAATTCCTTATGAATTGAAAAATGCTAATGATTCTATAATAGTACAACAACTTATTAAAAACATAAAACAGTTTGCTCCGGTTTGTTATCATTCTTATATTCACTACTTGTTAGGTGAATTAATATGTAATATTCAGCAACATTCAAAAGCGAATAATGCATGGGTAGATCTTTGGTATAACAATGCTTTGAATTGTATTGAACTGTGTGTTGTTGACGATGGGATATCAATTCACGGAAGCTATATCGAAAATAATGTCTATTGTGATAAACTTGAATATGGAGATGCGTCAGCGATAAACATAGCTAGGTGTGGATACTCCACAAAAAATAGACCTGAGGCAGAGAATCGTGGATTTGGGATATCCACCAATATGAAAATTATTACAGATGTCTTAGATGGTGTGTTTTCTATTTGTTCTGGGAATGCATTATTTCTAAAGGATGGCCCCAAAGCTAAGATATTAGTTCTGCCCAAAGGAATTGAATGGAAAGGGACAATCATTATTGCTAGATTGTCGCTGGACAATTCTCAATTTAATATGTATGATTATATTTATTAGGATTATATGAAACATATCATAAAAATTTCAGATAGTTTAGGCAATGAATTATCAACGCGTTTGATAATTGAGAATTTTGCAAAGACATTGACAAAAGAAGATGAGTATTTGTTCGATATGTCTGGCGTATCATTTATTTCACGTTCTGTGGCAGATGAATTGTTCAATATTTCGTTTTGCGATTATCATGTAGTATTGGCAAATATGGAACCGTTTGTTCAAAAAATGATGAATGTTGTTTCTGTGAGCCGCTTCAAAACAAGAGACATCAAACAAGACGACATAGAAATTATTCATTGCGAAACAATAAAAGATCTTTCCGATTGTCTTTTGTCGGTTTGATTTTACCCCAATAATGTAATCCACCTCTCTCGAATTTCCACATTCAGCCCGCACCGTTTACACGACGTTGAAGAGGTACTGGCTTTTTTATAAAATTTCATATTTGACGGAATGAATTTGCTTCAAATTACGGATTTTTGATATTTATTTTTGATTTTCAGTTTGTTTTGAATGTTTTTGTCGTGCATTACTCAAGCAAATTTACAATCTCATTATTTGGAAGTAGGATGTGACAATCTGCAGAAGACAAAGGTGTTTCGCTAAGGAATAATACATAAACCACTTTGCGATTTTTCGCATTTACAAAAACACATTTCAAAAAAATGATTAAATTTGAGAAAGAGTCTTAGTAACAATAAAACGATTCGTCTTTATGGAA
The DNA here is from genome assembly GCA_024401455.1 of Paludibacteraceae bacterium. Taxonomy (GTDB): domain Bacteria; phylum Bacteroidota; class Bacteroidia; order Bacteroidales; family Paludibacteraceae; genus RGIG10190. The sequence goes on from JAKSLA010000049.1 coordinate 17,027, forward strand.
CACATCTACAACATCATCATAAATGGGATTGAAGATAATTATCCCCATCGCTTTCAATATACCTACAGCAGAATGAATGTTGAGGTGTTGATTGCCTCAAATAGCTTTGTCATGGTTTACAAAACAGGAGTCAAAAAGACACCTGAGGAAATTTGGAAAAGTAATGTGGTAGAAGACGGCATCAGGAAATGTTTATTGGCCCAACTGATTTTCTTCGGACACAACTGCGCATTTGAAAAAGTGATGATCAAAGAACGAGGTGCTGACAACATGGGAATCATCAAAGAGCCAAGAATATATAACCTTATCCCAAGCAACATTGAGGTTGATTTGCCCGCCCTTAAAGACGAACGATTTGTCGCCGAATACCTGATGAAATGGGTAAGGAGCAAATACGAATCTGGCATTGCCGCCCTTTTCTCCTACATATACGCAAAATCGAAAATTTGTGAAGAAGACAAATTCACCTACTATTGGCGCGCCTTTAACGGCATCTATAACAGCATAGCCCAGGCAACCAATGAGAACGGGGGAAACGTAAACACAGAAAAGGAATGCCTCAAAAATTGGCTAAAGGAGAATGGCTATCAAACATACTTAGTTTCCGCTTTCTTCAACAGAAACTACGCTATCGATAACGATTATTCGGAAGCAGAAAAGAAAACCAGACACTTTTTCTACACAATCAGAGACAAGGCCGCAAAAGCGTCATGGACTCCTGTCGACGTCAGAAATGCCCTCAACGCCAACGGTAACAAGAATCGAAACTTGGCCGTTCTTTTAGGCTTGGAAGAACATCTTCATCCCTCTGATGCCGATATGATGCAAATTGAGGTCAATGGACAAAAACGAGCGCTAAAGACCTCTTTGTATGGATACATGATGACGGAATTCGCCTACCATATCAGGTGCGAATATTTCCACGCCGCCAGACCAATTCTATTGTACACGACATTGTCTAATCCTGAATACAGAGGGCTTGAACTAGCCAATGCCCTACTTGAACATTACCTCGACACCCACATACTAAAAGAGGTAAAGGATAAAATTGATCTGGAAAGAGAATTATTATTATAACCTTCCAAACGGCAAATCCTTTCTTACATTTCATCCGACAACAAAGGGGCAGATTGCCGACTCACCACGAATTGCCCTAAAAAAAAGAGGGCGTATCATCGATACACCCTCCTTTATCCTTGTTTGTTACAAGATTAAGCGTTAGCCTTTACCTTATCAACTACAGCCTTGAAAGCCTCTGGTTGGTTCATAGCCAAATCGGCCAAAACCTTGCGGTTGATTTCGATACCAGACTTGTGGATAAGACCCATCAACTTTGAGTATGACAAATCCTCCAAACGAGCTGCTGCATTGATACGTTGGATCCACAATGCACGGAAGTTACGCTTCTTATTCTTACGGTCACGGTATGCATACAAAAGACCCTTTTCCCAAGTGTTCTTTGCAACTGTCCATACGTTCTTTCTAGCACCGTAGTAACCTCTTGTTAACTTTAAAATTTTCTTTCTTTTTGCTCTTGAAGCAACGTGATTTACTGATCTTGGCATTTTATTTAGTATTTTGAATGTTAGCGCCTAAAAGGTCTTCAAAGCTAAACATTCGATTAATAAAATTAAAAATTAACTCCTTGTATTTAAGCAATTACTTCATTGCGAGCAAAGCCTTTACCTCTGCAACATCACAAGCTGCAACCAAGCCCATGTGTGTCAAAGCTCTCTTTTGCTTTGTTGTCTTCTTCGTCAAGATGTGACGCTTAAATGCATGTTTTCTCTTAATCTTTCCTGATCCGGTAAGGACGAACCTTTTTTTGGCACCGGAATTAGTCTTAACTTTTGGCATTTCTTTAATTTTTAATTTTTATTTAACTACACGGCATTCACCGCTGATTTTCTTTACTTTGCCTTCTTCTTTGGAGAAAGTTGGATAATCATACGCTTACCCTCCAACTGAGGAAGTTGGTCAACCTTTGCATACTCCTCCAAATCGTTAGCGAAACGAAGCAACAAAACTTCACCTTGCTCCTTGAAGAGAATTGAACGACCCTTGAAGAAGACATACGCCTTAATCTTAGATCCGTCATTCAAGAACTCGATGGCGTGCTTCAACTTGAAGTTGTAGTCATGGTCATCAGTTTGAGGTCCGAAACGAATCTCCTTCACAACGACCTTAGTTGCCTTCGCCTTCAATTCCTTCTCACGCTTCTTTTGCTGATAAAGGAACTTTTGGTAATCAGTAACTCTACAAACAGGAGGCTCCGCATTTGGAGAAATCTCAACCAAATCAAGACCTTGCTCTTCTGCTATTTGACGAGCCTGTTCAATCGTATAGACACCTTGCTCTACGTTTTCTCCTACCAAACGGACTTCTTTTACTCGGATGCGCTCATTCACTCTGTGCTGCATTTCCTTGTTTCCATAGTTGTTGCCACCATTGGAATTTGCACTTCCATTCCTACCACTTGTAGGGGAAGTTCCTGCATCCGGTTTCTTAAAAAATGGTTTAGTTGCGATAATTAAATCCTCCTAATTTTACTTAAACTTACTGATAATTAATTATTTGAATTAAAATTGGTTCATCATTTGACGCACCTCTTCCTTCAATTCATCTGCAAAGGTAGTAAATTTCATCGAACCTTTATCACCTTCGCCCTGTTTTCTTACAGAAACTTCATCATTTTCTTCTTCCTTCTCTCCTACAATGAGCATATAAGGAATTCTCTTCAACTCATTATCACGGATCTTTCTTCCGATTTTCTCGTTTCTGTCGTCAACAACTGCACGTACATCATTGGCATCCAAATACTCAGCCACCTTGTGTGCATAGTCGTTATACTTCTCACTGATAGGAAGAACCACCACTTGTTCTGGGGTCAACCACAATGGGAACTTACCACCTGTATGCTCAATCAACACAGCAACGAAACGCTCCATCGAACCGAATGGGGCACGGTGAATCATCACTGGTCTGTGCTTTTGGTTATCCTCGCCGACATACTCCAACTCGAAACGCTCAGGCAAGTTGTAATCGACTTGGATAGTACCCAACTGCCATCTACGACCGATAGCGTCCTTCACCATGAAGTCGAGTTTAGGACCATAGAAAGCAGCCTCTCCATACTCAACTCTTGCTGGCATTCCCTTCTCCTTACAAGCCTCGACAATAGCAGCCTCTGCTTTTGCCCAGTTCTCGTCAGAACCTACATATTTAGTCTTGTTGTTTGGATCACGCAATGAAATTTGAGCCTCGAAGTTTTTGAAATCCAAAGCCTTGAAAATAATTGCGATGATATCCATCACACGAATGAACTCATCTTTCACCTGGTCAGGACGGCAATAGATGTGCGCATCATCTTGTGTAAACGAACGAACACGTGTCAAACCGTGCAACTCACCACTTTGCTCGTAGCGATATACAGTTCCGAACTCTGCCAAACGCAAAGGAAGGTCACGATATGAACGAGGTTGCCACTTGTAAATCATACAGTGGTGAGGACAGTTCATCGGCTTCAACAAATAAACCTCACCCTCCTCTGGAGTAGTGATAGGTTGGAAGCTGTCTGCTCCATAGTGATCCCAGTGGCCTGAAGTAACATACAAATTTTTGTTACCGATGTGCGGAGTCATAACTTGTTGGTAACCGAACTTCTTTTGAATACGCTTCAAGAAATCCTCCAAACGTAGGCGAAGTGCAGTTCCCTTTGGCAACCACATAGGCAATCCCTTACCCACCATATCGGTGAACATGAACAAGCCCATCTCCTTACCAATCTTACGGTGGTCACGCTTTTTAGCCTCCTCCATAAGTGCCAAGTACTCATCCAACATCTTCTTCTTAGGGAAGGTGATAGCATACAAACGCGTCAACTGCTTGCGCTTCTCATCACCACGCCAGTAAGCGCCGGCCAATGATGTAATCTTGATTGCCTTGATTGGAGAAACATCTGCCAAGTGTGGGCCACGGCACAAATCTGTAAAATCGCCCTGCTCGTAAACAGTGATCTTACCATCCTCCAACTCGCTAATCAACTCTGTCTTATAAACTTCATTCTTATCGCCGAAGAATTTCATTGCATCGGCCTTCGTAATGTCTTTTCTTGTCAAAGATTGCTTTGTAGCAACAATTTCTGCCATCTTCTTCTCAATGGCGGCGAAATCAGACTCCTTCAAAACCACGTCACCCAAATCGATGTCATAGTAGAATCCGTTTTCGATTGCAGGTCCGATACCGAACTTGACATTCGGATACAAAGCTTGCAAAGCTTGCGCCATCAAGTGGGCTGAAGTGTGCCAGAAGGTGTGCTTTCCTTCTTCATCTTCAAACTTATGCAACTTGATTGAACAATCCTCATTGATAGGACGATTCAAGTCACGAACTTCATCATTTACACTAATAGAAAGCACTTCTTGCGCCAAACGTTGGCTAATGCTTTCTGCGATTTGCATACCTGTCGTTCCGTTTTCGTACTCACGAACAGAACCATCTGGAAATGTTACTTTTATCATATTTCTTATTTTCTAACCACGTACAAATGTGGCCAAGTCCTAATTTTACGAAACGCAAAGATAGAATGTTTTTATATTAAACGAAAATTTATAAAGGAAGAAATAGTGAGAAGAAATCAACAACTTCGACAATCCGCAAAAACCTTTTTGCCGGAAGGCTAAACTCTCCTACGGTTCAACAGGGCTCAACTCTTTCGTTCCTCCTCCACCTCGTTTTTTCCGGTCTGAAAAAACGGAAGACATTTCACAAAAAATCCTTCTAAACTTGTTCCTCTTCCCTTTCCTTTTTTTCCTTTACGAAACGTGACATAGTAATTGTCATAAGGGGTGAAAGATAATTGAATACGCAGTAGGGCAAATAGTCAAGTGTAGCCACTCCAAGAATCGTCGATTGCGTCATACCGCAAGTGTTCCATGGAATGAGTACTGAGGTGACCGTTGTCGAATCCTCCGTAGTACGGGAGAGAAGTCTGGCTTCCAACCCCATCTTTTCATAAACATCACGATACATATCCCCCGTCAATACAATACTCATATATTGATCTGAAGTCATCGTATTGAGAGAGAGCCCGGTAAGTGCCGTACAACTCACTAAAGAGGTTTTTCCTCGCACCAACTTTACGATATGGGAAGTGATGCATTGCAACATCCCCGTTGCCGTCATCGCGCCTCCGAAACACATGGCACAAAGGATGAGCCATACGGTATTGAGCATACCACTCATTCCTCCTGTTGCCACCAGGTCATTGAGCGAGGCGTTGCCTGTATCTATCGATGTGCTGCTGAAGAATGTTATCATCACCCCCTTGATCAACACCATAACATCACTGCTTGTTTCTGTCAGACCTTTATTCGCTATCGAAACGACTATCTCTGGCTGAAGCACGACTGCAACCACTCCCGCCATAACGGCAGAGAGAAATAGCGTCACCAAAGCCGGCACCTTCTTGGCTATCAACCATGCGGTGAAGAGAGGAACGACGAGCGTCCATAACGAAATATTAAACGTACCTGCAAGTCCATCCACATACTCCGTTGTGACTGGCGTAGATCCATTGCCCAAGGTCAGACCGGCAATCAGAAACACAACGAGGGCTATGGAAAACGTGGGAACGGTAGTAAAGAGCATATAATGGATATGCTCGAATATATTCACTCGCGCCGAATTGGATGCGAGAACCGTGGTGTCGGAAAGAGGGGAAATCTTATCCCCAAAATAAGATCCTGATATGATTGCACCAGCCGTCCACGCATGATCTATGTTCAATGCCTCCCCTATCCCTAAAAGTGCAATACCTATCGTTGCCACGGTTGTCCACGAAGACCCCGTCATCAAACTTACGACAGCGCATATCACGCATGTTGACACAAGAAAAAAAGTGGATGACATCACTTGGATGCCGTAATATATAAGTGTAGGCACTACTCCACTCACCATCCATGCGCCCGACATCATTCCTATCATCAACAAAATGACAATACTTACGGCCGACGTTCCGATAGTTTTTTCCATCGTCTCCTCAATCACCTTCCACTTCACCTGCCATATAACCATTGCGATACATACACACACCGCAGTAGCAAAAAGTAAAGAGATTTGATTGGCCCCAGAGAGTGCTTCACTACCGAACAGTATAATACTTACTGAAACCAACGCCACCAATGTGATCAGTGGCAATAGAGATAGTATAAGTCTTTTCATTTTTTTTCTTCATAAATTGTATCAAAATGCTGAACATCAAGCATCTTGAAAATTTGTCAAGCCTCTAAACTTCAACATTCAGCAAATACGCCTTAAACAAATTTGCCAATGGAAATCCAACACTTGACCAATTTTCCATGATTATTGTGGATACCAATAACGGTTCCACGAAGATACACAAAAGTTTACCGCCTGCAAAAACACCAACAAACGATTATTTTCAAGATGTACAAAGTAATCAATCTTCCGGCACCCAGATGAATTTACGGAAAACAAATAGGAGAGCCCCCTCGGACCCTCCTATTTCCCTTATTCAGAATATGTTTATT
>JAKSLA010000005.1 GCA_024401455.1 Paludibacteraceae bacterium
GTTTCATCGTTGAGGTTGCTTGGCAGGCTCACTTCGTAACAAACATGTTCATCCAACCAACGAAGGAAGAGTTGGCTAACTTCGAGCCAAACTTCGTTATCTACAACGCTTCTAAGGCTAAGGTTGAGAACTACGAGGCATTGGGCTTGAACTCTGAGACTTGCGTTGCTTTCAACGTAACTTCTCGTGAGCAAGTTATCATCAACACTTGGTACGGCGGTGAGATGAAGAAGGGTATGTTCTCTATGCAAAACTACTACTTGCCATTGCAAGGTATCGCTTCAATGCACTGCTCCGCAAACTGCGATATGAACGGTGAGAACACAGCTATCTTCTTCGGTTTGTCCGGTACTGGTAAGACCACTTTGTCAACTGACCCTAAGAGAAAGTTGATCGGTGACGACGAGCACGGATGGGACGACGAGGGCGTATTCAACTTGGAAGGTGGATGCTACGCTAAGGTTATTGGTCTTAGCAAGGAGCACGAGCCAGATATCTACGGCGCTATCAAGCGTAACGCTTTGTTGGAGAACGTAACTGTTGACGCTAACGGTAAGATCGACTTCAACGACAAGTCAGTTACTGAGAACACTCGTGTATCTTACCCTATCAACCACATCAACAACATCCAACCAGGATCATCCGCACCAGCTGCAAAGAACGTTATCTTCTTGTCTGCTGACGCATTCGGTGTATTGCCTCCAGTTTCTATCTTGACTCCAGAGCAAACTCAATACTACTTCTTGAGCGGATTTACCGCTAAGTTGGCAGGTACCGAGCGTGGTATCACTGAGCCTACTCCAACATTCTCCGCTTGCTTCGGCCAAGCATTCTTGGAGTTGCACCCAACTAAGTACGCTGAGGAGTTGGTTAAGAAGATGGAGAAGAGCGGTGCTAAGGCATTCTTGGTTAACACTGGATGGAATGGTACTGGTAAGCGTATCTCTATTCCTGATACTCGTGGTATCATCGACGCTATCCTTGATGGTTCAATCTTGAAGGCTCCAACTAAGAAGATCCCTTACTTCGACTTTGAGGTTCCAACTCAACTTAACGGTGTAGCTTGGGGTATTCTTGATCCTCGCGATACTTACCAAGATCGTGCTAAGTGGGAGGAGAAGGCTAAGGATTTGGCTGCTCGTTTCATCAAGAACTTCGAGAAGTACACAACTAACGAGGCTGGTAAGGCTTTGGTTGCTGCTGGTCCTCAATTGTAATTCGATTAAAAGATTACTTTATAGAAAGGGTATGCTGGAAACGGCATGCCCTTTTTTAATGATACGTTTGGGATTATGGAAAAGGATTATATTTTTCAATGTGATTTTGTGGTAAGGGATTATGAGTGTGACATTCAAGGAATCGTCAATAACGCCAATTACCAGCACTATATGGAGCATACGCGCCATCAGTTTATCAAGTCGCTCGGACTTGATTTCAGCGACCTTCATAATCGTGGTATTGATGTGGTGGTCTCTAAGATCCAAATCGAATACAAACGCCCGCTTCACGGCGGAGAGGAGTTTGTCTGCAAACTGAATGTCTGCCGTGAGGGAATCCGCTATGTGTTTCAACAGGACATCTGCCGCTACTCGGATATGGCGCTGTGTACGAAGGGTAGGGTTGAGGCTGTGAGCGTTGTCAATGGTCGGTTGGCAGTTTGTGAAGAGGTGGATAAGGCACTCAATATCCTTGAGGCTTGAGGCTGACATTTAGGAAAATTTGCCTACCTGAGTTTCGCTTACGACAAAGTTTCGCTGAGCAAGACATTGGAAGGTTCCCATAAAAAAAGAAGACTTCAGAATTGAAGCCTTCTTTTTTTTGCCGCATTGGCCTAACAATAGGTGATGCGACTGAAAAATGCAAATAGGGTAGTAGTACAGTTTAGATTGATTATGAATAAAACGAACTTAGTATGTAATAAAAGCCGAAGCTTTTTTTTCTCTTTTTTTATATTGCAATATTAGTGGAAATATTCCGACCGCACAACTACAACAATTGGTAGAAATGCGCTTTGGCAACGGTTGGAAGGAGTGAAGGGATACAAAAAAAGAAGACTCGGAGGGAATCTTCTTTTCCGCTTCGCATAAGGAGACTATGCGATAGTAATACAGACTGAAAAAATGCAAATGGTAGAATCAGATTTAGGTTGTTATATGTTCAACGAACATTTATGTGATAAAAGTTGAAGCTTTTATATCGTATGTTTTGTGGTGCAATATTATAGAAAAAAAGGACTTAGGTCAACTACAATATCTTGTAGAAATTGGCAATGTTGGATGAAGTCCGTGTGTTTTGTGTATTTAGTGGAAACAAAAATTTCCTTGTCGCTCCATTCTTTATGAGTGAAAGTTGTAGAATGTTAGAAATATTGAGTTTTTTCTGCTTGTTAGAAAGACAATTGTGCTTTTCCCTTTCCTTTTGTGTTAAAAAAAGTGTCAACTCCTCTTGCAGAATTCTTTGTAATTGTTACTTTTGTATGAGAGAGAATGATGTATTGCGTTAGCATAGATGCAGTCACATTAAGTTGAATGCAAATTATTTATTGAAGAATTAGTATGTTGATAAAAGAGGGACTATATAAAGTCAAAGGCGTTTCTTTAGAAAAGGATGAGCTTGATTATGGTTCGTTGGCTGAAATAAAGAATTTATTGGATAGGTTGGGGGTTATCGAACCTCATAATTCATATATTACAGACTATTTCCAAAACAGAATTCTTTTTATTTCGGAATCATGTAGCCGTTTTTGTGGCTTTACGCAAGAGGATGTAGATGAGTTGGGCGAGGGAATTTATCGAAAAATGTTTCCTGCGGAGGATATGCCGATTCATATTCGCTTTGCGGATGCCATAATGACTCGTTTTTATGATTTGCCGGTAGAGGATAGGCCTTACGCGTCGGCTTCCTACAACTTTCCTCTGATTCGAAAGGATGGACGAAAAATTGGCGTTTATCGCCGTACATGCCCTTTGAAGATTTTTGATGATGGCAGAATGTGGCTCTCCATTTCGTGTGTCAACTATTCGTCGTCCAATGAGATAGGAAGCCTTTTCTATACGTTGCGTAATAAGAACCAAACCTATGCTTATTCGCTTGAAACTGGGGAGTGGATAGACCAGGAACCGGTGATTTTGTCGGAGAAGGAGAAGTTGACCGCCATCGAGATTTTTCGTGGCACGTTGGACAAGCACATTGCGGATATGCTTTGCGTATCGAAGGATACCATCTCTTATTATAAGAAGCAGATCATGCAGAAGACGTCAACGACGACGATGCATGCGGCGCTGGAATTCCTGGTAAGGCATTATATCATTTGAAGATTCGTTAGGTTAGGGAAAGGACCGTTAGAGGTGCGTTTATTTTCGTAGCGAAGAGTTCTTTCCCGCTTAAAATCCATAGTGCGGGAGTTGTCCCGGTCTTGATTTCTTGGGCTTTAGAGGCGAAGAATTGTGCCTCCAGCCCTTTTTTTAAATTCTGACCCAACAAGGCTTGGATGTCGGGATGGAAGGGGAGCAGAATGCCGTTGTGGAATGTGGTGCTTTCTGGCTCGGATTGGCAGTGGGCCAAACTCTCGATGTTTACTACTTCCCCGTTGTCTGCTATTTCTATCACACCGTTGGTTATCGCATTTTGGGGCGAACAATAGATTATTTGTGCCGCCAATCTAATCATGGGATAACTCGTTTTTAGCCTTTTGTAACTTCTCGGTTACAAGTTTGTGGACCTCCATGAAATCTTCTGAATTTCTGCTGTACCAACTAAGGGCAGTGTCGAATTCTGCCTCGGTAATGCCATGCCTTTCCAAGAGGTTGCAGTAGTAGTAGTGTCTTTTGTGCGACGACGGGATGGTGGTTAAGTCAAGGGCTCCTTCCGTTAGGTAGAAGTCGTAAATGATGTCAGCCATCTTTTCTTTGCCGATCAGAGGTGTCCCTTTGTCCACCTTGCACGATGTTAGGCATGCCATGAGGGCAATCATGAGGGTAAATAGTGATTTGGAAAGAATCTTGACCATAAAGCTGTTATGCATTAGTTGAAACATTCGTGTTGATAGTGGTGCCTTTCTTATAACTCGGAGATTTCCGCTGTGAGTACATCTCGATAGAAGATGGCGATGAGGGCGGCGGACACGGTGATAGCCGAATCTGCTATGTTGAATACGGGGTCGAAGAAAGTAAAGCGGTTGCCGCCCACGAAAGGCATCCATTCTGGCCATACGGTATCAATCAACGGGAATTGGAGCATATCGACCACTCGCCCGTAGAAGAGAGGGGCATAACCGCCCTCTTGAGGCAGGAAACTGGCCACTTGGCCTACACTCTCGTTGAAAAATTGGCCGTAGAAGATACAGTCTATGATGTTGCCGCAAGCACCTGCGGCAAACAAGGCGATGTAGGCTATATAACCATTGGGTAGCCCTTTTTTGATGGTGCGTGTGAGGTAATAGAAAAGTAATCCTACGGCGATACATCTAAATATCGAGAGGAAAATCTTGTCAAAGAATTGAATGCCGAAAGCCATTCCGTTGTTCTCTACGAACGCAATGTTGAACCAAGAGGTGACTTGGTAACTTTCTCCAAGAATAAAGTGTGTTTTTATCCAAATCTTAGAAGCTTGGTCGAGTATGAGTAGGGCCAAAACGACCAAAGTCGCTATTAGTGCTTTGTTATTTTTGATGTTATTTAGTGTCATAATTATATGAGGGCTTCATAAATTCCCCGATTTTCTAATTTTACATTTGTGCGTTTCTTGAAACTTCTTTGCGCGCTTGAGGCTTTTGCCGTCATCTTGAGATTTTCATCTGTCATAGTGCCCGTGCTGCTCCTTCTTCCAAATTGTCATCTGTCTGACCAATTCTTCCAAATTTCTGCAAAGCAATTTTAGAAAAGTCCACATATAAAAATCGGCAGATGCAAAGATACATCTACCGATTCTATTTTCAAAAATAATGAAGCTTTCTTTTATTTCACGCCTTGTTTCTTTGCGTCGATGCAAAGAGTTGCGTGGGGTACCACTCTGAGTCGTTCTTTAGGGATGAGTTTTCCTGTCTCCCTGCAGATGCCGTAAGTTTTGTTTTCGATGCGGATGAGTGCAGACTGAAGATGTTGTATGAATTTCATTTGCCTTTGGGCCAATCTTCCGGCTTCCTCTTTGGTCATTGTGGTTGCTCCCTCTTCCAAAACCTTGAATGTAGGGGAGGTGTCGCTGATGTCGTTTCCGTCCATATTGGTTAGGCTGGCTTTCAAGGCCTCGTAGTCTTTCTGGGCGAGTTCCAACTTCTCGAGTATAATTGCTTTGAACTCCTCGAGTTCTGCATCCGAATATCTAGTTTTTTCTGCCATAAGTATTAAATTAGAGGTTTTTAGGAAAACGCTTTTTTGTCGTTCTTCCAAATAAATCAATATTTGATTTTATCTCTTTTCGGTTGCGAAAATAGTCAAATATATGTGATATGCGAAGGTTTTTTGGATTTTTTAATCGGGAATTTTTCAACCTTACTACTTGGTTCCCCAAAACATTTAGGAAAAGAAAAATTAGTCGGATAATGGCGGTGCGCTATTGTAAAATCATCTGTAACAACAAAGAAATACGATTTGTGGGTGGGCGTATTATTATTCGTTCGCAGGGACTTACATGCTGTAATGCACCGTCTTATTGATAAGTCTATCGTTTCGTGCTGATGCTTTTCGATCGCAGGGGCCTTTAAGGCGTCAGGACAGAAAGAATAAGCCGCCACCGTCGTAGAGAGGGCCGTTGCTAAGCGATACGACTTCTAATCCGTTTTTTTCGATGAATTGGCATAATCTTGTTCCGTCTGGGTGAGCGAGGGGATTCCCTAAAAACAGAATTTTATTGTCCAATCTTCCACACGTCCCTCCTAAAAAGCCGTTTCTGTGGACCGCAATTTTTATTTCCTCTGGCGAGAACGAGAAAGAGTGGAAGCCGTTCTTCTGAAGTGTTTTGTTAATGCCCTCGTCGGAGGTTATGAAATGTTCGGAATCGAGGGCGAACATGGAGCAACGGGTATAGGATTGAGGTAGGGCAACGAACTTCTTTTGCTGGTTGAATCTTAAAATGATGTTGTCGGTAAAGCCTTGTCGGTGAAAAAGATGGCTGTCGGTAGCAATGCAATTGTAGAAGCAGGAGTTGTGGAGGAGTTCGCCTATGGGGGCATTGCCGATTTGATAGGCGATGTTCAATTTCTCCAGTTCCTTGAAAAGTGGTTGAGGCGCATTGGGGGCGATGATGAGGTGCTCTTTGTCCTGGTAGATGAAAATGTCGGGGTGGCACGATATGGACTCGTAGGTGACACCTTGCGTGCGGAAGGGGAGAATGTTGTCCGAAAAATTGCTTAATCGGTTGAATATCTCTTTGTTGCAGCGTGAGTCAACGATCACTAATTTTGAGTTCATATTTGCCGAATGTTTTGTTTCCGATGATTTTAATGTCTAATTCTTTGTCTTGGAATATCTTTTTGTTTTTCCCCGCATATCCCCAAACGAAGTTGATTTGAGACGGATGTACCTCTAATGTGAGGTTGGCGTTATGGATTGAGGCTAATTCTTTTTGGAGAATGTCTGCCCAAATCTCTGTCATCATCAGTTCTTTGAACGACTTGTGATAGGGACCGGCCAAGAGTGATTTCTCGTGGCTTAATTCCTCTGAGGCGTGTAGGCCGACGCGCAGTATGGTTACATTTGCCGATTCAAAGAGGAGGAACAATTCTTTGGCCCATCTCACGGCGGTATCGAGTTCGAGGGGTGTGTAGCGTCCTGTCTCGTAGAGTTTCGCCAATTGTGTACCTTTGATGACGAGTGTCGGGTATATTCTGGTGTTGTCTGCCCCAAGGGCGATGATCTCTTTTGCGGTTTGGCGAGAACGCTCCAGTGTATCGTGCGGCAATCCTATCATCATCTGTAGTCCGAGATGAAACCCGTTTTTAAGGATGAGGTCGCTTGCTTGCTTGATTGCTTCACTTTTGTGTCCTCTCCCAGACGCCAATAGTACGTCGTCGTTGGTCGATTGTGCGCCTAATTCGATGGTGGTGACACCGTAGCGTTTGAGCAAGTCGATGACCTTCTCATTGATATAGTCGGGGCGTGTTGAGAGCCGTATGCCGTGGATGCGGCCTTGTTGCAAGTAGTGGTATGCTTTGCTGAGGTATTGCTCTTGTAGGTCGAGAGGTATGCCGGTGAACGAACCGCCGAAGAAGGCCACTTCAATCTCCCGTCCGTCATTCATCGTTGCAAGGTGGGTGTTGATGATGTCGGGAATCTCCTCGGGTTGAGGTATGTTTTGTTGTCCGCTGATTTTCGCCTGGTTGCAGAAAATGCATTGATGTGGGCAGGCCAATTCGGGGATGAATATAGGGATGTTGGAGTGTTTCATCAGTTGTCTTGGATTCAGAGAAAAAGTCCGCCCCCTTGTTTGGCGTCAACAAGGGGGCGGTATTGCATTACGAAAATTTGTCGTATTAGTTGCAGTTGTTAGCGTCGAGTACGGCCGTAGTAGTGATGCCGTCCAAAACGATGGCTTTCAAATTGTACTTTTGGATATACTCTTTGATCTGGTCTGTACCGGCTAATGGCACGAGTTCGCATTCTGGGCTAATGTATTTGAAGCGCTCAGAGGTGATGACGCACATGCTCTCATTTTGAAGAACTGGCTCTTTGGTCTTGGCATTGACAAGCGTGAAGAGGTTTCTCTCTTGGTGTAGTTTCATCCAAATGATGGCAGAAAGCATGTTGCGGATGCCTTGGAAGTATTTCAAATCATCTTCCTTTTTGGCCTTCTCTGCTTGAGGCATATAACTTAAGAAGACGACTGTTAGTATGAAGCAGTTCTCCATCAAGGATTGCTTTTGTACGAAATTGTTTATGTGGTCTTCTCTTGGTTGTCCTTCTTTGATGAAGACAGAGTCGAGCAACTCTTTTCTCCTTCCCTCTGTAATTATGAAAGGGTTGGAGAAGTTAGTGATTTGAACAGGGTTGAAGCGAGTTGGCAACTTTGGAGGTTGACCATTGTTTGCCTTGGCCTCTTCCATCTCTTTGTTTGTAAGATGAATCTTTACTTGGTACTCTTTCACCTCATTGGCCTCAAGGAACCATGCGATGTCGTAACTTGCTACTCCGTCAATGTCGAAGTAATCGACTTTCATGATTTTCTTGGTGATGATCAATGTGTTGATGAGAGTGCTGAATTGGTCTTTCTTGTCCAATTTTCCGATCGGATAGATGCCATCCAATACTTCGTAGTCGCTACCGAGGACGAATTGCTTTGCCAACTCGTAGGTTGAGAAGACGTAGAGGGTCAACTTTCCTTCGCCCAAGTTGCCCACATAAGGGAAACTGAAGCCTTCCAACATATTGGCTTTAGAAACAGACAGGAGGACGTAAAGTTCGTCTGCCTCAACCAATTGTTTGGCTCTGGCCAAGTATGTCTCTTCGTTGTGCTCTTCTGGAGTTTCGTAGGCAGCTTTTGCCTCAGGCTTATCCTCAACTGTTTCTGTTTGAGGGGCACTTGGTGTTTCTGGAGTCACCTCTGTATTCTCTTCTTGAATGTTTTCAGGAACAGATGGTTCTTCGATCACCTCGTTTGTATTGTTTTTAACCTCTTCAGCCTTTTCTTCAATTTTTTCTTTTTTCTTTCCGAATAATCCGCTAAAAATTCCCATTTCTAAAATATTGTTTTTCATCCGATGGTTATCCGCCTTGGGTGAATTTTGTTTTAATTAAAAACGAAAAAAAGTGTTTTTATTGCTCTTTTTCTTAAAATGAATGTTGTTTTTTACAAAGATATATCAATTTTTTTTGTTTGAAAAAGAAGTTGGCCTATAAATGGGCGGTTATTTCAATAATCATTGGACAATAACCTTTTTGCCATTCACTATATAAATTCCTTTCTGCATGGCTTGTGTAATCTTCATGCCTGCCTGCATATAGAACTCCGTGATGATGCGTCCCTGTAAGTCGCTGATGACAATCCATTCTCCTTGGTCACTACTTTGCAAGACGAGACCATCTTCTGTTTGGTAAACGATAAGAGATGAGTTGTCCGCGCTTGATCTCTTTAGTTCGGTGAAATCTCCGCCCACCAAGGCTTTTGCCTCTTGGCGCGAAAGGAGGATCCAACGTTGGTTGGAGGCCGAGTTTCGATGGTCGAACCGAGTGGCCGATAGGTTGTTGTAGGAGGCGGTCATCGCATTAGGTTTGTCACTTCCGTCGGCAAATGTAACCCAATAGGATTTGAGGTTGAACGACTGGTTGACTACATTTTCTCGTGAGCCAAGCATCTGTAGGTCAAAATGGCTTTGGTCGGCGAGTAGTATGCGGGAACTATTATTGGCCAAACTCTTTTCCGATTGGATGTTTTGGAACTCGTATAGTTGTGTCACAGGGTTGAATCGGACTTGCCAAGCATAAGATAAGTCGTTCAATGCCGCTTTCAAATCGCTTTGCTGAAGTTGTACGTCTCCGCCAAGGCTGCTTTTTACCAACGTATAGTTGCTGCCTGATACATTATCTGCCGACAAGATGTAATAGTATTCGTTGTCGTCTTGGATGAATGTATAGGCTGGCGATGCGAATGCACCCGATACGGGCGGCAAATTGTCTTCGCCTAAAGATTGTACAATCAAGGCGTTGGCATAGTAGAGCATCTTTGACCCCGTGTCCTCATGTGCGCCATTCACGCCGTAAGGCCAGAAGTGGGTGTTGTCGCCTTTGAGGTGTGCGTTGTTGTCGTTTTCAAGGAATTGCAATATTTGGTCGGTTCTCTCGCCCAACCAGATTCCTCGGCTTGTTTCGGCTCGGTAGGTGGCGTCGTTGTTCCATCGTCCGATGGTGCCGACACCGATGGCGTGGGCCATTTCGTGTTGTATGGTGCCTGTGCGTTGGTAACTGGCATTGGGACCGACGCGCATCCAACCGCCGTAACTACAGTCGGCCGTAGGTGTGTTGGCTCCATAGTTTACCGTCAAGTGTAGGCCGTTGATGCTTGTCAGATTGTTCCAGATGTCGCATGCTTCGCCCACGGCAGCGTTGATGCGTTTGTTTTCTTCGTCCGACCCGCCGTTGTTGTAGCTCCAAGTGACACCACCCATTGGCAATGTGCAGATTTTGATGCATTTGCCATAGCCTACGGCATTTTGATTGGTCAGGGCATACGGGCGGATGTAGTAGATGGTGCTTGGCTGAAGACCCTCCATCACGAATATATCTCCGTTGTTGGCGAATGATTTCGTGGAGCGCTTGTCTCTAATGGAAGGATTGTTTTTGGTGCTCCAGCAGAAGCCTTTCTCTACGATTCCCTCTCCAACAAATGAGGCACGTCCGAAAGCCATTGTGGCACCTCTTGCGTGGCGTGGGTCGGTGGTGACGGTAGGCACGGGTCCGGTGGCGTTGCTTGTTTGGTAGAACAATAACGCATCGTCCAACATTTCGATGCAAGCATTGACGTCAGCGATGGTCAATGACTCGTTGTTGTAGGCTGCTTCCGCTTTTTTCAGTGCGATAACAATCTCGCTATCATTGTTTTCTTGTTCGGCCAATGAGGAGGTTGTGGCAATCCTCTCGGCCAATAGTCCGAAAACGGCGGCGGAAGATTTAGCCGCCTCTGTTGCCTTATGAAGTTTATCGGCTGTCGTAGCAAGGTTCTCCTCTGATGGAGATGAAATCCAAGTTTCCGCCTGTTCTATTGCGGCTTGCAGGTTCTTGCGATGTAGAGCATTCATCCTTTGGGAGGACAAATCGATGGCAAGGTCTAATCGTTGTGACAATTCACGCTTGTAGTCGTCTATTGAAGCCGCCGCATAATATAGGCGGAAATTGTCGCAGGCAATCCAGTTTCCCGTTGGATTGTTGGTATATAGCCCCAATCGGATGGACTTCTCTATGTGGGTGAATTGCAATGTATAGTCTTGCTTTGCCACTACTTCAACGCTGTCGTTTTCTGCAAAAATCCATAGCCTTTTTTGATTTGGCGTGTTGTTTTGTAGGTGTTGTGCAGCGACTTTCAGGATGTAGATGCCTTGGGGCAGTTCGCTATTCAATGTTTGTTCTATTCGGATGTCGCCTACGGTGCGTCCGTCCTCCACCCATTTCTCCGCATAGTAGGAACCTGATTTCAATGAGAAGGAGGTGTTCTTCTGTGTTTGTAAGCCCGATTGAGTCCACCCGTCGAACCCTTCTTCAAAACTTGGATTGGTGATGAAGGAGGTGAAGTCGGAAGGGTTTTCTGTCGTAGCGTTCGCCCATCTGTAGTATTCGATAGCCTTTAGCATCGCTTCGTTGGCTTGGAACAGGGCAACGTAGGAGGCAGATGCGTTTTCGGAGGTGGCTTGGTGTAGGTCTATGGCTGCTTTTAATTGAGCGGCCTCTTTGCCTGTTCCGTTTCCGTAGATGTCTTGAGCCGAGGCAAGGCTTTTTAGTAACGAGGAGCGGATTGCAGACAAAAGTGTATTGTCGTTTCCTACCAAATATAATTTTACGAAGTCGGCTACCACCTTGGCCGAATTGGCCGACCCGCCTGCCACGGCTTTGAATCCGATCTGGACGCGTCCTGTCGTCTCTTGTGCAAGAGAGAAGGTCACTTCATCTACTTTCCATTGGTTGGATGGGAAGTTGTCCATTGACGAAAGCGTCTCGGTTCCCTCTCTCGGCAACCAACCGAGCATACTATATCCGTCATTGGAGTTGCTACCGTTGTAGAAGGCCGTTTGTAGTTTATAATTTCCGGCAGGAAGTGTTACGTTTTGGAAAAACTTCATGGCTTGGTCCCAACCGGTACTGAGAGCCAAACCTCCACCTTGGGTGTTGCCATAGCCGGCAGAGGGAACTTTGCCGTAAGTGTTGAAAGTTTTGTTGGTTCCAAACTCGTAAGTTCCTGTGATGGTGTAGTCCACGTTGATGTCTTTGGTCCATCCATAGACGGGGAGTATCTCTTGGGCGACATTCCCGTTGTCGGATTTTCTGTAATCAAAATGTGCCTCGTCGTCAAACCCTGCATTCTGAAGGAAAAGGGCTGTGACATCAATGTCGGCTTTTGTCAAAGGGGCAAAGGCTAAAAAGAGAGCCGCCAATGGAAAACATTGTATTCTCATGTGTATAAGATCTAATGGTTTGGGTGCAAATATAAGAAATGTTCTGTAATGTTGGTTATGGATTGTAGAGACGGTGTGCACACCGTCTCTACTACATTTTTCCCAAATACCACAATACCACATTATCTTCAATGTATTGTGCGATACGGTTCAACTCGTCTTGGTCGCGAATGATGTGGTCGTGAAATCGGGTCTGCCAGGCAAAAGGAATGGAATTTTCACGGGCAAAAAGGGTGATGGCTCGTTTTATACCACCAATGACGACCGATAATTGTCCTTTCCGATTCGAAATGCGCTGCATTTTTTCATCTACGAATGTGGATTTCCATCGTTCACCCGTAGAGACGGTGTGCACACCGTCTCTACATATGGTTTCACATTGATTGTTGGTGGAGACGGTGTGCACACCGTCTCTACGGTCATCAATCACCACCACTGCATGGATATGATTGGGCATCACCACGAACAATGGTATATCGGCGTATGGATAATGTGTTTTCACATTTATAAATTGATCGGAGGCGAATTGTCCGATTGGGGACAATTGCATTTGGGGGGTGGATTGTAGAGACGGTGTGCACACCGTCTCTGAATGCGGGTTCGCATTGATTGTTGTTTGAGACGGTGTGCATGTCGATTGTAGAGACGGTGTGCACACCGTCTCTACGGGGACAATTTCCCCAAAATAGTGAGCATGACCTGCCGTACAAATGGTTACGAAATAGATACCGCCGTTGTAATTATGCCATGGTGCTCGTGCCGATGGAATGCGGTACTGGTCTTGGAATTTTTCAGACATAACAGATAATTTTTAAAACAAACAATATAATCCATATTAATTTTGTGGATGCAAATATAATAAGAATATTGGAATTGTGCAACCCATAGAGACGGTGTGTACACCGTCTCTGAATGCGTTTTCATATTGATTGTTGGTAGGGATGATGTGCACGTCCACTGTAGAGACGGTGTGCACACCGTCTCTACGATGGACAATGCAAAAAAAGCCACCCACAACTGTGGATGGCTTTCCCATTTTTATATTGCGTGTGAATTACGCCTTCTTTACCTCGATATTCACCTTGAAATCATCGAAGTCCAATTCTGTAGGGTTGGCTACCTTGTCAACCAATGAAATGTTGTTGGCAAGAACTTGGGAAGCGATGTACTCCTTGAATTCCTCCACAGCAGCATTTACGTTGTCTGACTTTTCAATCTCGATGATGATTTTGTCCGTAATCTCAAATCCGCTTGATTTACGGATGTTTTGGATACGGTTGATGAACTCACGAGCGATACCCTCCTTTTGCAACTCAGGGGTGATGGTCACGTCGAGAGCGATGGTGATAGTACCGTTATTGGCAACCAACCAGCCTGGGATGTCCTCAGAAAGGATTTCAACGTCGGCTTTGTCGATGATGATGGCGTTGCCGTCGATGTTGATTTCGTAGCTTCCGCTCTTTTCCAACTTGCTGATCTCCTCTTGTGGCAATGCCTGCAATTGAGCGGCAACGGTCTTCATGTTCTTGCCGCACTTAGGACCGAGTTTCTTGAAGTCTGGCTTGATCTTCTTTACCAAGATGCCTGCTGAATCATCCACGAAGTTGATTTCTTTGACATTCACCTCGTTCATGATCAAATCCTTAACTGCCTCGATGTTCTCTTGCTCGTGCTCGGCCAAGATAGGCACCATGATTTGCTTGAGCGGTTGACGAACCTTGATGTTCTCCTTCTTACGGAGTGACAAAGTCATTGACGAGATGTCTTGAGCCAACTGCATGCGCTCTTCCAACGTCTTGTTAATCAAGGCTTCGTTATATTTAGGGAAGTCTGCCAAGTGAACCGATTCGCTCTTGTCGCAACCTGTTGCATTGTTCAAATCCAAGAATAACTGGTCTGCGTAGAATGGAGCGATAGGCGCCATCAAGCGAGCCACCGTATCCAAGCAAGTGTAGAGTGTTTGGTAAGCGGCTAATTTGTCTTCTGTGAGTGTTCCTCCCCAGAAACGCTTACGGTTCAAACGAACGTACCAGTTACTCAAGTGGTCGTTGACGAAGTTGGAGATGGCACGACCCGCCTTGGTAGGCTCATAGTCGTTGTAGCTCTCGTCCACCTCCTTGATGAGGGAGTTGAGCAAAGAGATGATCCAACGGTCAATCTCAGGACGCTTCTCCATAGGCACTTGTGGTTGGCTGTTGTTGAAGTTGTCCACATTCGCATACAAAGCGAAGAATGAGTAAGTATTGTAGAGTGTACCGAAGAACTTACGACGAACTTCCTCGATACCATCCGTATCAAATTTCAAGTTGTCCCAAGGGGAAGCGTTAGTGATCATGTACCAACGAAGAGGGTCGGAACCATATTTCTCGATAGCACCGAATGGGTCAACGGCGTTGCCCAAACGCTTAGACATCTTGTTTCCGTTCTTGTCGAGCACCAAACCATTGGAGATGACTGCCTTGAAGGCAACGCTATCCTTAATCATAGTGGAGATGGCATGCAAAGTGAAGAACCATCCACGAGTTTGGTCCACACCCTCAGCGATGAAGTCTGCAGGGTAGAACTCGCCATTGTCAACCACCTCTTTGTTCTCAAATGGGTAATGTTGCTGTGCGAAAGGCATCGCACCAGAGTCGAACCAAACGTCGATCAAGTCGCTCTCACGCTTCATTGGCTTACCACTGTCAGACACCAAGATGACACTGTCGATATAAGGACGGTGGAGGTCGATGTTCTTAGGGTCGTAGTTCTCTTTAGAATAGTCGCCCACCTTGAAATTCTTCCAAGGATTCTCCTTCATGAAACCAGCCTTGATAGACTTGTCGATCTCTTCGAACAATTCTGCGATAGAGCCGATGCACTTCTCCTCGGTTCCCTCTTCGTTACGCCAGATAGGAAGCGGAGTTCCCCAGTAGCGAGAGCGAGACAAGTTCCAGTCGTTCAAGTTTTCCAACCATTTTCCGAAACGGCCCGTACCCGTAGATTCAGGCTTCCAAAGGATGGTCTTGTTCAACTCCATCATGCGTTCGCGCGCTTGAGTGGAACGGATGAACCAGCTGTCCAATGGGTAGTAGAGGACAGGCTTGTCTGTACGCCAGCAGTGTGGGTAGTTGTGGACGTGCTTCTCGATCTTGAATGCGAGGTTGTTCATCTTCATGTCCATACAGATGGAAACGTCGAGAGATTCGTCCTTGTCTGTCAATGTTGGGTCATAAGCGTTCTTTACAAAACGGCCTTCGTAGGTCTTGTAAGCCTCAACATTAACATGCGTTTTAACATATTCAGGGTCCAAATCCGCCAACAAGTAGAATTTACCTGTCAAGTCAACGGAAGGGCGGAGGTTGCCGAATTTGTCAACCAACTGCAATGGCGGAATGCCTGCGGCCTTAGCCACCTTAGCATCGTCCGCACCGAAAGTAGGCGCGATATGTACGATACCGGTACCGTCCTCAGTCGTGACGTAGTCGCCAGGGATGACGCGGAAGGCTTGGTCTGCATTCTCAGGTTTGATCCAGTTGAGCAATTGCTCGTATTTCATGCCAACGAGGTCAGTACCCTTGTACTCGGCGATTACTTTGAAAGGAATCAACTTGTCGCCCTCTTTGTAATCTTCCAAGGCCAAATCTGCAGCCTTAGGGTTGAAGTGGGCGTTGAGCAAGTCTTTTGCCAATACGTAAGTAGCGGGTTGACCTGTATATGGGTTGTATGATTGAACAGCAACGTAAGTGATGTTAGGGCCGACGCAAAGGGCAGTGTTGGAAGACAATGTCCAAGGCGTAGTTGTCCAAGCGATGAAGTAAGGAGTACCAAACTTCGTCATTTCTGGTTTAGGGTCCAACATCTTGAATTGGGCCACTACGGTAGTATCCTTAACGTCGCGGTAGCAGCCAGGTTGGTTCAACTCGTGAGAGCTAAGACCTGTTCCTGCCGCAGGCGAGTAAGGTTGGATCGTGTAGCCTTTGTATAGATACCCCTTCTTGTAAAGTTCCTTCAAAAGGTACCAAAGGGTTTCGATGTATTTGTTGTCGTAAGTGATGTATGGGTTTTCAAGGTCCACCCAGTAACCCATCTTTCTGGTAAGGTCTGTCCACTCTTTGGTGAACTTCATCACGTTAGTGCGGCAAGCGTTGTTGTAGTCGTCCACGGAGATTTTCTTTCCGATGTCCTCTTTCGTGATGCCGAGTTCCTTCTCAACACCCAATTCGACAGGAAGTCCGTGTGTGTCCCAACCAGCCTTACGCTTAACGTGGAACCCTTTCATGGTCTTGTATCTGCAGAATATATCCTTGATAGAACGAGCCATCACGTGGTGAATACCAGGCATACCGTTAGCCGATGGAGGTCCTTCGAAGAATACAAAGGAAGGTGCACCTTCGCGAGTTGATACACTTTTGTGGAACACATCGTTTTCGTCCCACTGTTTCAAAACCTCTTTGTTGATGTCAGAGAGGTTGAAGTTGCTGTGTTCTGCAAATTTTTTAGCCATTATATAAAAATTCTATTGTTTTCTCTCGTTGAAAGATAGGGATAAAACCCACCTTATCAGTAATTTTCGCAAAGTTACCTTTAAATCTGCAAAAAAATACAATCTGGAGGCGAAAAAATGAGATTCTAAGGTGTTGGAGAGGTCATTTATTGTTGTCAGTCTTGACGTAGAAGGTGTGTGCGGTCTGTTTTCCTACAATCCGTAAATGACAAGGGCATCGATGATTCGATGGGTAGATAGATGTTTTCCTGAGACCTGATTAATCAAAGAAACTTGTGTAAAACTCTGTTTTGAATTTTACAAGTTTGTCGGACAGTGAGGTGTCGATGTTGGGAAAAACGATCATCTCTCTCTTGCCGGGAAGGCTGAATTTTACTGTGTTGGCAATCTCCATTGGCCTTTTATGGACGATGGCAATGAGGTAATCTTGAAGGAAGAGTAGGGAGAGGCGGTCTGAACCTGGGTCGGAAAGCCAGCTGTCTTCCAGAATGTATTCCTCCATCTCGTTTAGGTCCTGGTATTCCTCTTTGTAGAAGTCGAGGTTGGCAAGTAAAGAGTCGAATTGATAATTGACGAAGTTGTAATTGTTGATGATCTCCTCCATGCTGGACAGAGTCCGTTGTGTTTTGGACGAGCATTTCTGTCTCAGTATGTTTTCAAGAATGGAGTTGGGGTCAATGTCAGATTTCTTGATGAATCCTCGGAGTATGCCGCAAGGCGCCTCTCCATTTTTGTCTTTGTCCCAAAAAGTTTGTGTTTTGGTGATGACACCGATTTCTTCGTCGTCTTTGTTGGTTAGTGTTTCGCCTTCCGCTATTTCGTTGGCGTTGGCTTCTTGGTTGGAAATGGAAACCGTAACGGCCATTTCGTTCCATTCCGGATTTTCGGTCGGTGCACTTTCTATTTGAGTGCCTGAATGGATGGTGAAGATGATGTTCCCTCCTATGGAGTCGTACACGTATGTAGTGTCGCTCCCTGTTTCCTCTTTCACAAGGATGGCATCCTTAGGCGTCTTCTCTTTGGGTTTGTTAGGCGAACATCCGTCTAACATGAGCGTTAGCGCTAATGGTTGAATGGCCAATAGGAGCGAGAGTTTGTTCATCTTCTGTGTTAGTTTTTATGTTACTTTTTAGTCTGCCAAATTACGCATTTATTATGTAAGCAGAGGGGAAAAAAGTGATAATATTTTGTAAATAAACATTATTTAACCCAAGAAGCAGGATGGAGTATGGTCGTGTGATGAATGATTGGACGTTTTTAAAATCCTAAAATCCGCCAGGCGAAAAAATCTTTCTACAATCCATCGTTTTCATCCTTCACTGACATCCTGTTTTGAGAAGGTAATTGATTGCGTTTGTAATGTTTCTGAGAGGGTACTTGCGCTTTCTCTCTTGCACATCTAAAAACTTTTCTATAACTTGCCACTGGTTATCGGTGTGATTTGTTGGATAATTGTTCATTCCTTTATTGATTGGTACCTTTAAAGATGCGAATTTTTTGTCTGCTTATCGAATTTGTAATCAATATTTTAGAGAGATTCTTTATGTCTCTTAAATTAGTTTTGAATTTAATTTAAACAATTGTCTTAAAACAATTTCTAAATATCAAAAAGATGGAACAGAATATTGTAGATTTAATCAATACATTAGCGAGTAAAGCTGACGACTTCTTTTCGTGTGGTGAAGTTGAATCTTCCAAAATCACTCAGGCGGAAGAGATTTTAGGTGTTGAATTTGCCGAGGAATTTGTGGAATATGCACAGAAGTTTGGTGCAATGGAATTAGACAATGTAGAATATTGTGGAATTGTAGATTTTCGTAATGTGTCGACTATAGTTCGTACTCAAAGTATGCGGGAATTCCCCGATTTCCCGATGGATTGTTATGTGATAGAGTCATTAGGAATAGACAACATTGTCATAGTACAGAAAGCCGATGGGAAAGTTTATCAGTATGCACCTGGTGAGGATTTGGAACATATCGCTAATTCATTTGGCGAGTATCTTCTTTGCGAAAATGATGTTCGCAATGAGCGAAGCGATTATTGGAAGGAAAGAGCAAAGGATTTATAATGCCTTCTTGAGGGGAAATTCTATCGCCAATAGAGAAAGGTTTTATGACAGTTCAGACCGAGTGTATAAAAATTACGAGGTCGCACCTCAAGAGTTTGTAGGTAGATAATTGAAATAAAACAGATAATTATGTTTGATATTGAGTCATTAGAAGGTGTTTATGGTGTAACCTCAAAGACTGTGTTGGAAACGGGGGAGGTGCATGAGGTTAAATATTGTCAGAAGTTCGAAAGGAAATAGTTGATGAGTATGAAAATCGTCGTGATATTTGTCGTGGTATCTATTACCATAGTATCTTCTGTTATTGGGTTTCTCGTAAAGGAAAGGCAACCAAGGCCCATATTATTTCACTTGAGTTTGTCCGCACCGGAGATTAACGCTCCAAATCCATATTGAGAAAGGGAATGGACGATATGACGACATCTCCATTGCATTGAAGTTAGGTGGAGAGTCCTATCCAATTGAAAAGAGTGAGATTCGTGTTTTCCGAGATCCTATCTCTGATTTGACAGGAGAAAGTGAACTGGTATACAAAAATTACGATGGAGATCATCAGAACGTATTTATTGGATTGTGAATTTATGCTAATAGTTTAGTGGGTGTTCTTCCTGAGGAATGGGAAGATGTGGTAATGTATTCGCAGTTTGATGAAGATATATTAGGATCTCTTCTAAAACATGACGAGTGACTTTGATATAAGGGCAACCACAAGGAATTGCCCCTACAATATAATTTCTGACGATACCATGTCAATGTTTGAATAAACATTAGAATTGAGTAAAATATTTGGAAGTTTTGAGTAAAATCCAATCAAGAATTGAGTAAAATTCAATCAAAAATTGAGTAAGATATTTGGAAGAATTGAGTAAAATTCCTTACTTTGAAAATTGAAATTTCTGAGTGAATAGATTATGTATCAACGCAAATATTACCATATAATTAAAGAAAGGATTAACGAAGAGCGTTTTGCCATCCAAGTGATTGCCGGTCCTCGTCAGGTTGGCAAAACAACCGTCGTTGGTCAAGTGCTTGATGATATTGAGATGCCGTTCTTATCGGAGACTGCCGATAGTGTTGATCCTAATAATCCGGAATGGATATCATCAATCTGGGCAAACGCAAGGAGTATAATGCAAGTGCGTAGATACAATGAGTTTCTTATTGTGATTGATGAGATTCAAAAGCTAAACAATTGGAGCGAATTTGTAAAGAAGGAATGGGATAGCGATACTCGTAACAAGATTAACATAAAAGTCATTTTGTTAGGATCCTCGCGTCTACTCATAAAAAAAAGTTTGACGGAGTCATTGGCAGGCAGATACGAACTGATACGCATGGGGCACTGGTCGTTTGATGAGATGAGAGACGCATTCGAATTCGACATCAACCAATACATCTATTATGGAGGCTATCCCCAGGGAGCAAAATACATACAAAATGAGAAACGTTGGCGAGGTTATATCAAAGACTCGATAATCGATCCCGTCGTCTCAAAAGATATTATTATGACCACGACGATATATAAGCCTGCGTTGCTTAAACAATTGTTTGAACTATCATGTGATTATTCTGGGGAGATACTTTCATTAACTAAAATGTTAGGTCAGCTGAATGACGCTGGTAATGTGACAACTTTGTCTAACTATATAGATTTACTAAGCGATTGTCAAGCGGTAACAAAATTATACAAGTATGCCAACGACAATGCTCGAAAATTCAATTCCATACCCAAATACCAAGTCTTCAACACTGCGCTTATGAGTGCGAACACAGGGCGTGGATTCGAGAAAGAATTTACAGATTCCAAGCGTTGGGGTCGTTGGGTGGAATCTGCAGTAGGAGCCTATCTTGTCGGAAATGCAGAAGAATATGGCTATAAGGTATACTATTGGCGTGAGGATAATTATGAGGTTGATTTCGTATTGGAAAAAAAGGGAGTCTTGATAGCGATAGAAGTAAAAAGTGGACGACGCACAACTAACGAAGGTATCGCAATCTTTAATAAAAAGTTCTCACCCAAAATGGCTTTTGTTGTTGGGTCTGGAGCACTTAGCATAGAAGAATTCCTTACGTTGGATCTTGAAATGTTGTTTGATTAAGTTTCGGCTTCCGTGACCGATATCGGATGTGACGATTCGTTGACCGACGGTGCGGACCAAAAGCTTTTGCCGATTGCTCTAATTTGGTCAAAGTCCGACAAGAAATGTCGTGGCAAGTGGAGATCCTTATTTTGGCTAATCTATCGACCAAAATTTGTGTATTTGTCATTTTGGCTTGTGTGTTATCTAAAAATTGGGTATTTTTGTCTGATTTTGTTGCCGAATTGCTTAATCCCTTTTTTTTTGTAAATTTGCGAAAACTATTGATGTAGTAAGATGGTTCGTCTGAGATATATATTTCTGTTTTTATTGGCGTGGTTGTCAGTGGGTCCCCTTCATGCGGAGGGTGCGTGTGACGACTTTTCCCGCTGGGTGGCTTATCTGGTGGAAGAACCATCTCCTTACAATGACTTGACGGACAATGATACTACCTATTACCTTCCTTCCGAATTTTTTGGTCCTAACGGGGCGATGGTCCCTGATTATACGGGTTCGGCTTATCAGCGAACAGGCTACGCGTTCAGTGATACGAGTTGCTATACGGACGATTTCGTCTTGGAGTGCCGCATATTGGATGTGACGGGAGGTGGTTATTATATATCCTTCGGTATGAGTGTGGATTTTGAGCCAGAATGGGACGACCTTCCTGGCTTTGGCTTGCGCAGTGCCCGTCTCGCACCGCGGGAACGGGTGATTGAGGCGACACTTTCGGACCAAGATCTTCCTCGCTCGCCGTTGAGGCTTGAAGCATCCCTTGTGACAATGGCTTTCGCCTATCATGACGGAACGCTCTATTTCTATCGCCAAGGCGAAATGTATAGGAAGGAGCGGATGAATATTTGTAAAGTAAAAAACTTCAATGTTCGTTGGAGTTATGGAGGTGGAGGCATTGAATCCATTCGCTTCCAAGACAATACGAATGGGCACACCTATTTCGAAGATTTCGCTAATTGTGACAGTATGAAACTGATCGAGGATTGTCCGCCCGATCCGGAGGTGGAATTGAGGGCGAGGGTGGAGTTGCCGTCGTGTCAAGATTCATCTTTGCGTTTCTATTGCGAGTCGAATGTCCTGGACAAGTTTCATTGGATTGATCCGGAGGGCAATGTCTTCAGCGAGGAGCAGAACCCAGTCATTGCGAATGGTTTGGAAGCGTTGAGCGGAGATTATTATGTTTGGGGACAACTGCATCGTTGTGCAGACCCGGTTTTGGTTAGGTTGGATGTGGACATCGTGCCTCCCGAGCCGTATGTGGATACGGTCAAGGTGGTGGCTTGCTCGACTGATACGCTTGTGTTTGGTGGTCGTCCTGCCTTCGAAGATGGTTATTATTACGACACTTTGCGAACTTCTAATGGTTTGTGCGACAGTGTTACGGTTTTTGATGTCTATGTTATCCATCCCAAAATGAAGGCGGTGCATCTGGCCCTTTGTGAAGGAGATTCGGTCGCTTTCAATGGCAAGGTGTATTATCAAGAAGGCATTTATAACGATGTGGTGCCAAGTGAACGCTTTGACGATTGTGATAGCATATATTATTTCATTTCTGTAAAGCAGAACCTTCACTATTTCATCCAACGGTATGATACCATTTGTTTCGGTGAATCCCTTCAAGGTTTTACGGAGACGGGCGTATATACAGATTCACTGACCACGGTGGAGGGCTGCGATAGTATTTTGCAGTTGAACTTGTTTGTGTATCCGAAGTTGGAAGATACGGTCAAAGTGGTTTCGTGCTCAACGGAGACGCTTGTGTTGGGAGGCCAGCCAGTGTTGGAAGACGGCTATTATAGTGAGACGACGTTAGCGGCTAACGGTCGTTGTGATAGTGTCACGGTCTATGATGTGTCTCTGGTACGTCCAAGGACGGAGCAAGTCGAATTTGTCATCTGTGCAGGCGATTCGGTCCTTTTCAATGGCAAGAAGTACGAAGAGGAAGGTTCGTTTGAGGATGTGCTGCCAAGCGAGCGATTTGACAATTGTGATAGTATTCGTTATGCAATTTCCATAAAGAAGCACCCGACCTATTTTGTGGCGACTTACGATACGATTTGTTGGGGTGAGTCGCTGTCGGGCTTTACGGAAACGGGTGTTTATACGGATTCTTTGACAACGACAACCGGCTGTGATAGCGTCATGCAGTTGAACTTGTATGTTTATCAGAAAATAGAAAGCCGTCTGGAAAATGCTCGTATCTGCGCGGGCGACACATTATGGGTTGGCAATGTCCCTGTGACGGAGGCAGGCGATTATGAGTTGAATATGGGGGCTGTTGGCCAATGCGATTCGTTTGTGGTTGTAAGTGTGGCGGTGGACCCGTTGTTTACGCTTTCAGATCCGGATCCGTTTGTGGGTTGTTCTCCGTTGGAGATGCAGTTGGAGGTCGATTCCATTCCTGGGGCAGATTACCAATGGAAGCCTACGGCTTATTTGATGTCGGCAGATACACATACGCCTTGGGTGCGGACAACGAAGGATGTCTCCTATTCGGTGATTGTCCGTCGGGGGGGGTGCGTCGATTCGACGACGGTGGAGGTGAAGGTTAGCCAAGGACCGGTGATTGAGAGTGTGGATGTGATTGAGGGTAATCGAGAGGTGCAGATCAATGCCGTTGGCGGTGTGCCTGAGTTGATGTATAAACTGAAGGATGGAATTTGGCAGTCGTCGTCAGTCGTCAGCCAAACCCTCGTCGTTGGAACCAGTAGGGCGTATGTTCGCGATGCCTACGGATGTGAAGCCACATTGCCGTTTTATGCATTGGTTCCCATCTATCCAGAGGACCACATGACGCCGAATGGCGACGGTATAAAGGACACGTGGGAGATTGAGAATTTGGATCTATATAGACATTATAGAGTGAGTATTTACGACCGATATGGTAAACTTTTGGTAGAGTACCGAAACGAGTATCCCGGTTGGGATGGCGTCTATAATGGGGCGGATATGCCTTCTACCGATTATTGGTATGTCATTAGTGTCGATGGATTGGATTATGAAGTTGCTGGACACTTCACGTTGTTGAGGCGTTAATGGTGGACAAGGAAAGAGGATGACCTTATTGGTCAGCCCCGTTTCCTTTCTGTGTACATTTCTTCCACATATCTTGAAGAATCAATCCTCCGATTGTAAATCCGAACATTGCGGTGATGTGAGCCATGGTTCCGTTGGCTTGCGCTTTTTGAGCATTCCAGTTGTGGTCGGCCAAGGTCGGGTCTCCTGGCGCATTTTGAGAGGACGCATTGCAGATGCAGGCGCTCGTTCCGCAAGCACTATTGGTGCCTTGGTTTTCCAGCAACTCTTCGCTATACACGCAGAGGAATTTATGCTTAGGGAAGGTCTTCTCTTTCTTCATCTTCTTGCGCAAGGCAGCACCAAGCGGGCAGCCTCTCACATTCCAAAATTCTGCTACTTTTACGCCTGTCGGGTCTATTTTTAGGGCGGCTCCCATACTGGAGAATAGTTTGCCCTTTTGCTTGCTTGCCTCTAAAAGGAGGTGAGCCTTGTTGGAAAGACTGTCGATGGCATCTACGATATAGTCATACTCTTCCAAATGAAAGTCTGCGTAAGTCTCTGGAGAATAGATTTTTTGCAAGGCTGTGATTTCTGCCGTAGGGTTGATTTCAAGCAGATGTTTTTTCAATGCCTCCACTTTTACCTCTCCGACCGTCTTGGTCGTTGCCATCAACTGACGATTGATGTTTGTGACGCAGACGCGGTCAGAATCGACAATGGTCAAGTGTTTGACACCAGAGCGGACTAAACTTTCGGCGCACCAACTGCCGACTCCTCCAACCCCGAAGATGATGACTTTTCGGTTGGCTATGTAATCCATGGGCTCCTCACCCAATAGCAATTTTGTTCGATTGAATATGCCTTTTTCTATCCCCATAACTCCTCAAAATGAAATGTTAAGCCGCTCCTTGAATAAATGTGGAAGCGTACTTTATACGGACAAAGTTATGATGTTTTTGCGAACTGACAATATTCGTTCTTGCTCTATTGCCAAATTTCCAACTGCCGAAGCATCATTTCTTGTTCTTTTCTTTTTTTATTCTATTTTTGTAATCAAAGATTTGCAAGAAATTGCTAAATGTAAAATTAGAAAATTGGGGTGGCTATTGAGCCCCGCTTTAATGTAAATGCATAGATTGTTCCATCTCATATTATTGTGCTTGTTCGGCGTTGTGGAGACTCACGGAGAAATCCAGAACTACTTCTTCCATTATACGACGGAGGATGGTTTGGCAAGCAATAATGTGCACGATGTAGTGGAGGATCAGCATGGATTTATATGGTTTGCAACCCACTATGGAATCAGCCGTTTTGACGGATGCAGTTTCAGAAATTACGATGAGGCCCCTCAAAGTGAGATTTATTCGTTGAGGCCGGGGGCTCCGTCCACCTCATTTTACATCTGAATTCAATTAAAAATCTCCCTTTTCATCGTTTTTTTTCGCCTTTCCCCATCCTCATGGAGCAATTCTCCTATTCTTTGGAGTAATTTTAAAAATGCTTTTTTTACATTTGCTCTATCTTCGCAATCGAAACCAACGCACAAAAGGTTGGGCGTTAAAGTCAGACAATTTGGTAACAATCTAATATCTAATGTCATGAAACATTTTTTTACGAACTTATTATTTCTTATTCTAATCCTGGCAGGTCAGGTAGAAGCATGGGCTGCAACAAAGCAGATGGAATATCTCGACAGAGGTGTTGTCGCAGTAAAGATAAATAATGGCGTCTTTGTTAGTTGGCGTTTTTTAGGTACTGATATTAAGAGTACCGCCTTCAATATTTATCGCGATGGCACTAAATTGAATGCTACACCTATTACTAACAAAACAAATTATGTTGACGCTGCAGGAACGCTGAATTCCAAGTACGTAATTAAAACGGTGCTGAACGATCGGGAGGTTGAGGCGTCTGATGCAGTAACACCTTGGGAACAGCAGTTCAAGACATTGAAACTTAGACGCCCTACTGGTAACGGATGTACATACGAGCCTAATGACATGAGCGTAGGCGATGTGGATGGCGATGGAGAATACGAATTGTTCCTAAAATGGAATCCGTCTGATGCCAAAGATAACTCTCAGTCCGGTTACACAGGGAATGTCTATATTGATTGCTACAAACTGAACGGCACATTCTTATGGAGAATCGACTTGGGTATTAACATCAGAGCAGGTGCGCACTACACTCAGTTCCAGGTGTTCGATTACGATGGCGACGGAAAGGCCGAGATGGTCTGCAAAACAGCACCAGGGACAAAGGATGGTAAGGGTAATAATGTTATCATGGGCAGTGACAATCCTAACGCAGACTACAGAAACTCAAGCGGCTATATCTTGAGTGGCCCTGAGTACCTGACGGTATTCGAAGGTGCGACAGGTGCTGCCGTCAACACCATAGCCTATAACCCTGTACGTGGAAATGTAGGAGGATGGGGCGATACTTATGGCAATCGTGTTGATCGATTCAATGCGTGTACAGCCTATCTTGACGGGGTTCATCCCAGTGTGGTGATGTGCCGTGGTTACTATACTCAGGCTCACGTCGTGGCATACGACTATAAGAACGGCAAGTTGGTTCAGCGTTGGGAACACCACTCCACGACTAAGGGGCAGGGAGCATACAGCGACGGAAACCACAATGTAAGTGTTGCCGACGTGGATGGTGATGGTTTTGATGAAATCATCCTTGGCTCTTCATGTATCGACCACGATGGCAAGTTGTACTATCGAACGGGCTATGGACACGGTGATGCAATGCACGTCAGCCAAATGGATCCTTCTACTGAGGATTTGGAAGGTTGGTTCTGCCACGAGGAGAAGGGTAGCGCCTACGGATATGAGTTGAGAAACCTTCGTACCGGCAAGGTGATTTTTGGAAAGGCAACGGGAACGGACAACGGCCGTTGTATGGCCGCCGACATCGACGCAAGCCACAAGGGCTTTGAGTGCTGGAGTTCATACGGAACGGACGTGTTTGATTGCAAAGGTAATGTGATCAGCAGTAAGAAACCATCAGTCAACTTCCGTGTTTATTGGGACGGTGATCTTCAGGACGAACTTCTTGACGGAACAAAGGTGGACAAGTGGAATGGAAACGGAACAACAAGATTGATTACGCTGCAAGGAAATTCCTGCAACGGAACGAAGGCGACGCCTTGTCTATCTGCCGATCTGTTTGGTGACTGGCGCGAAGAGATCATCTCTCACAACGGTTCAGACGCCATCTACATCTACACCACTACCATCGAGTCTAAATACCGTTTGTTCACACCAATGCACGATGGCGTTTATCGTTGTGGCATTGCCTGGCAAAATTCAAGTTACAACCAGCCGCCTCATCTTGGCTTCTACATCGGCGATGGCCTTGATAATGTGAAGCAACCGGACATCTATCTTAACAACAAGGATGCCGTCGTTCCGCAAAAAGCTGGCATGTCGTCAACAGGCGCTCTTTCGCAAGAGATGTTTGAGGGAGAGGCACTCGCTCCTGTCTCATTCACATTGAGCGGCACGGCTACGGGATTCAACTACGGCTCATTGATAGATGGCTTAACTGCAAAAGAGGAGAACGGCACATTGACAATCTCAGGAATTCCAACTACATCAGGTAAGATTACGGTTAGTAGCGTAGGTGGAGACGAGACAGTGAGCTATGAAGTCAAGGTGACCGTAATCAATACAGGGAGCAAGAAGCGCGTGGCTTATATTACTGACACGACAAGTGTTGATTACAAAAACAACAGAATCATTCCTATGTTGAAGGACTGCGATGACCTTTACATTCGAGAGATTCAGGCAGACGCCTCAGATGCCAATTTGTCTGGCTTCGACTTGATTGTGATAGGCGAGGAGACGCCATCTACTGCCGCTATTATGACTAACCTCAAAGGTATAGACAAGCCAATGTTGAGCATGAAAGTGCATGGCTATAAAACTGCGGCAGGTGCGTGGGGATGGGCCACAACTGGTTACGGAGACAACACTACAGCCACTAATTTGGAGGTGGAAAAAGAAGCACAAAAACATCCGATGTTCAAGGTTATCGACTTCTCAAATGGCAACGAAATCCAGATGTTTTCTGCTGTTGAGACTAAGGCACTGACCTATATGAATCCAGAGTCGTTCACAGATGCAGTAGGAAATATCCAGGCTATCGCGTCAGTCAAGGGTGAGGACCAAGTTTGTATCTTGGAGATCCCTGCAGGTGCTTCCGTGGCTGGCACAAAACTATCAGAGAAGTACATTCAGATTGGCTTGAACAGTAGTTCCAACGCAACAATCACAGATGACGGCCTCACCGTTGTTCGCAACGCTTGCTACTATTTGTTAGGTATGAACACAGGCAATCCAACAGGAATCGTCACATCGACTTCCATCGGAATGAATACAAAGATCTTCGTGGCTTCTAAATCATTGAATGTGTTCTTCGAGGGTGAAGATTACGACGTGGTTGACATTTCAGTAATCAATATTCTTGGAAAGGAGATTTTCCATGATGTGATAGATACATTCTCCGGCTACAACAGCTATCAGACCTCTTTGTCGGGTACGGCTTCTGGCGTTTACATTCTAAAGATGAAAGGAAAGCATACACATCATACATCTGAGTTCATTATAGACTAAGTCTTAAAAGTTCCTTTTAATCGGCACCATCCATAGCGTTTAGTTGGATGGTGCCTTTTTTTTTGTCAAATTTTAGGAAGGCTTTCAGTGGTTGGGTGAATTAGGGTACAAAAAAACGGGCCTCTTATAGGGTAATAAGGGATAGATTAATTACTTTTGCAATGTAAGGTTTCGATTTAGAAAAAGGAATCTATAGAGGTCGCCTTATTTTATGATTGCATAGAATCCTATAAAAGATTGAATATAACAAAATGAAAAACATTATACTGATCCTATCATTAAGCTTTATGTATATCCTAACGGTTTCCTCTCAGGAGCAACCTTCAGACTCGCTATGGGCGGAACCTTCAGATTTTGGGAAGAGCATGGATGCCATAGATGAGGACCCTAATGTAGAGAAGAAGGAGGACGTTATGAAGGAACTGATTATACCAGAAGGAACTAAGCGCATGCGTGACGTTGAAGTGGCTCGTCCTGAAGCCATTGAGAAGATGCTCATTCCCGGGAGTATTGAAATTGTGGACGGTTATCTTGTGCATCAGTGCCCCCATTTGCGTGAAGTGGTAATCCAAGAAGGAGTGAGGCGAATAGAAACCGTAGCGTTCAGAGATTGTGAGAAACTAAAAGTGATTGTAATACCAGAAAGTGTCACGGAGATTGGGGCGTATGCTTTTGAGAATTGCGGTTTTGAAGCGTTTGAGTGGCCGAAAACCGTTACGACGATGGCAGATGGCGTTCTCAGATATTGTAAGAGGCTAAAAAGAGTGACTATTCCGGCAGAAGTCAAGCACATCGGGAAAGAGGCATTTTGCGTTTGTGAGAAGTTGGATAAAGTGGTGATACCTGACGGTGTGACGGAGATTAAGGAAGGCACATTCAATGGGTGTGATAGTTTGAAAGAGATAACCATACCAAACAGTGTCACGCAAATAGATGTGGATGCATTTCGAGGTTGCGGTTTTGAGACGTTTGTCTGGCCCAAACAGGTCAAAGAACTAAAAGGTGGAGTGTTTGAGTATTGTGGCAGGTTGGAGAAGATAGATCTTCCGGATGATTTGACAGTTATAGGATATAATGCGTTTAGATATTCATCCATTAGGAGTATAGTCATCCCGTCAAAAATTGAGAGTTTTTTAGAAACAGGAATTTTGAAATGGGTTAATAATGATTCATTGTCATATTCGACAGTGGTGATCAAGAATGACAAATTTGATTTTGACCGGCATAACCGCTTTTGTGAATCTGAACATCGTCTTAATTATGACCAATCAACTCAGATTTTCATTTGGGACGGTGACGTGTCGAAGGTCAGACGAACAGATATCTTCAAAAAATTGTTGGCAGATTTCTGTATAGGAACGGAAATGGGTTATACTTATAGTGAGGAGACAATAGCGCGAAATCGTAGGCTGATAGCGGAGTATTACTCCGACAAACACATTTTTAGTCCGTTGAGACCAGTCCCTTATGCTATTGCCTTAGGCGTTATGGTTCCAGTCAATGTACTACTTAAAGTAGCGACTTTCCCATTGCTGTATATAAGGGATTTAGGTAAAGCGTTCAGTAATTCAAGTAATTATGATGCCTACTTTGACGGCCTTATCCGCGACTCCAAGAAAAGAAAGGATTTCTTTTCTGAGAAAGAGACTCACCTGGAGAAAGTTGATGGTGATTATAAGTACGTCACTACTAAAGGAATGGCGAATTTGCCATATGCCCACAATGCCATTATCCGCTATATGATGAAAGAGAGACTTCTGACAGAGGAGGGTGCTAATCTCTGTTTGAAAGAGATGTCGGAAGATAATCCTTTGTTTGAGGAAATGAAGGGCTATGTAGGGGCGTTAAAATAGGAGAGGCGAAGCGGGTGGAGTCAGTCGGTTCAACCATGCTTTTCTTGATGGTTTATTATGTGATTATTTGGTGGTTGTGTTAAAAAAATGCTCCTGCCAAATCTCATATAATGCGACGGCACCTAAATGCCAAAATTTTGTTTCCTCAGATTGTAGCATCTTGTAAACATCAGAAGCGTAAAACATACGCATCGCTTCCATCATCGAACAATGATGTTCTTCTGCGTAGATTGCAGAGACCGCGACTGCTTTGCCTGGCAATAGAAGATGTAGATTTTTATCTGTTATTTCTAAATTCATTGTATTGCAATTTTTACAGATTCTACAAATTTAAGATTAGACAATGCTTCTGGTGTATGAAGCAATAACTGATCTACTAATGTGTATGTTTTAAGTTCTCGTATTAGTTCTGTTTTATTTAACAATCCATTCTCGTACAAAGCAAATGCTGCATATACTTTGTCGTTTGCAACTGGGCCATAGACAAAATCGTAGTTGTGAGAAAAACTCCTATTGCTGCGATTGTTATTCACAAAGTCCACCCATTCTTCGGTTGGCTCGTCAAACCACAGCGTATTAGCATTACGCACATCGTTAATGTCTATTTCATATACATTGACATAACCATAAGATGGTTTTTCTTTATCTCTTTTATGTCGGAACACCCAGTCCTTTGCTTGATCAAAACTAGTGGTGGTATAAAACCCTTTCCCATAATCGAGTGTCCTGTTTGGTTCTAATATCTGAGGTGAATCCACAATTTCAAGACTTCCGTGGTATAGTTTTGTTTTCATGATGCACGATTGTTCTTTAGATAATTATCAATCTCCTCCATTAACCATTGCCAACTTTGGGTATGCAAAACTTCGAAATTTTCCATAAGATACTCTGCTACTCCTTTCTCAAAAAAAAGAGATGCAACAGTTGCTCCGTCTATACTTTTCTGTGTCTTGTATTGTTCTATACAAAACGCTAAAAAATACGATTTGTCTGTTTCTTCTTTTGACATAATCTTTGAAGGTTTACTTTTCTTTTGCCCAGCCTTTCGGGCCCAATCCTCTATATATTTTGCTTGCCTACAAATGTAATAAAAAAAAGACAATACATGACAAAAAGAGGTGCCTTCATCAGACACCTTTATTTCTTAGTTCCTCCAGTACGAATATGTTCTAACGAAGGGTGTGATTTGGGATAATGGTATCTTATGCTTTTTTTTGTTGTGTATAGACAATAAAATTAAAATTAATGTTGTTTTTGTTGCGTATGGACAATAAAAATATTAACTATGCAGTCGATTAAATACTTGCAGTCATGAAGGTAATATCAAGGAAGGATTATGCTGAGCGTATAGATGCTTGGTTGGGCAAAGAACAAATTATTGTGCTTGTCGGACAACGTCGTGTAGGAAAGAGTTTTGTAATGAAAGACTTTGTTGCTCGCCATCAAAACGAAGCTTCTGCGAACATCATTTATATAGACAAAGAGAAGAAGGCGTTCAATTTCATTCAAAATCATGAACAACTAAACACATATATTGACGAACATTTCAAAATAAATTGCCATAACTATATTTTAATAGATGAGGTACAAGACATAAAAGAATGGGAACGATCCGTCAGAAGTTACAGAACAGAAGATAATACAGATATTATCATTACAGGGTCGAACTCGAAAATGCTATCTGGGGAATTGAGTACTCTTTTAAGTGGAAGATATGAAGAAATTCATATTCAAAGTTTAAGTTACAACGAGTTTATTGAATTCCATAATCTAATGGATAGTGACGAAACTCTATGGAAATTCTTGAATTATGGAGGGTTACCTGGTCTGAGAAACATCGGATTGGATAATGAGAACATGGTTAATGACTACTTTTCTGGCGTATTCAACACAATAATGCTTAAAGATGTAATAGAGCGTCATACAATACGCAACATTCCATTTCTAAACAATCTTATCTCCTTTATGGCTGATACAACAGGAAAACTTCACTCGGCAAACAGCATCGCAAAATTTATGAAATCCAAAGGTTTGGACGTGTCCACAAACATAGTGTTGAATTACCTCTCTTTTTTTCATGAAGCGTATTTAACATACGCTGTTGGAAGGTACGATATACATGGGAAGAAGTTATTGGAATCTAACGATAAATGCTATTTTGGAGATGTTGGATTGCGTAACTTTATTGTGGGGGGAGAAAGGACAAATGACATAGAAAAAGTACTGGAAACCGTAGTTTTTAATCATCTTCTTCGTTTAGGTTATACCGTAAAAGTCGGTCAACTACGTGCCGGTGAAATAGATTTTGTATGCACAAAGGCTGGTAAAAAGGCATACGTACAAGTGGCATATATTATAACCAATGAGAATACTCGCTTGCGTGAATTTGGCAATCTCCGTTTGATTCCTGACAATTATCCAAAATATGTAATTTCGGCATCTCCACTTTTAAAGAAAAGTGATGATGAAGGTGTCACTCACATTCACATAAGAGAATTTTTGAAAAACGGATTGTAGAGATTAGAGGTGCCTTCATCAGACACCTCTAATTTATTCTAATTATCCTTAGTGACGTGGCCGCGTCTCTACTCCCATTCAATTGTGCCAGGAGGCTTGTGTGTGACGTCGTACCACAATGAACCGGCTCCTTCTGCTACGAATCTGCCCCATAGGCCTTCAAGAAGCTTTTGGTCAATTTCGGCGAAATTGGCTGTCATTGCCTCTGATGAGTTGACTGGACGCATTACGATACATGGCTTGTTGGCTACCGTCAAAGGAACGGAAACAACTGGCATCTGCCAAATAGACTCGTACAAATCGTTCTCTTGCAAGAACTCTGTACAGATGTTGTCAAACTTACGCAAAGAATCGAACTTGTCCTTGGTTGCATATTGTGCAATCAATTTAGGCTCCTCGTCTGAAGCAGCGCCTACT
The DNA here is from genome assembly GCA_024401455.1 of Paludibacteraceae bacterium. Classification (GTDB taxonomy): domain Bacteria; phylum Bacteroidota; class Bacteroidia; order Bacteroidales; family Paludibacteraceae; genus RGIG10190. Next base: position 33,175 of record JAKSLA010000005.1, read on the forward strand.
TGCCAAATCACACGGTTGATTACCTTGAAGCGGTTCACCAACTCGGTGGAGAACTTCTCGCATTGCTTCCATGTGAGGTTCTGTGTGGTCAACAAGAAAGGTTGTGCGTATGTACGTCCATCTCCTTGAACACCTACGCTCTTGATAGGAAGTATTCTTCCCTCGATATTGTTCTCTTTCAAATAGTCTGTTAAGCCAGGCACTTCCTCCGCCTTTGCGAATTCGCCTTTGCCGTCTGTGCATAGCAAACGTACGCCCAAGCCTGGACCAGGGAATGGGTGTCTCCATACCAAGTTGTGAGGGATGCCTAACTCTTCACCCAACATACGTACCTCATCCTTGTATAGGTCGGCCAACGGCTCAAGAAGCAAGCCTTGTGCCATCAAATCCATCACCTCTTTCACACGGTTGTGGTGTGTCTTGATAAGGTCAGCATTCTTTGTGCCGCCGCTCTCGATTGTATCTGGATAGATAGTACCTTGAGCAATCATCCACTCTTTTGGATCAAGATTTAGTTTAGCCATCTCCTCGTCCTTAACGACCAAGAACGTAGCACCGATGATCTTACGCTTCTGCTCAGGGGCGGTGATGCCCTCCAATCTGCTCAAGAAAGAGTCGGTTGCATCTACGACGCGAAGGTTGTTCATGCCTTCAGCCTTCAAGAAATCAATGATCTTGGCCGACTCATCCATACGCATCATACCATTGTCGATATGAAGACCCATGACGCGGTCTGTGCCAAGTACGCGGTTCAACAGAACGAAAGCCACTGTACTGTCCACACCTCCAGAAACAAGAAGGAACACCTTTCTGTCGCCCACCTCTTTCTTGATCTTTTCAGAGATGAGAGGCATGTAACTCTTCATGTTCCAAGTACGTTCGCAACCACAGATGTCGATGAAGTTGTCCAAAATCTTCATGCCGAACTTACTGTGTGTCACTTCTGGGTGGAATTGAATTCCGTAAATTTTACGCTCGTCAAGAGCAACGGCTGCGATAGGGCAGTCTTTCGTTGATGCGATAATCTTGTAGCCTTCTGGCAATTTTTCGACGGCGTCGCCATGGCTCATCCACATTGGAGATGAAGCAGGAATGTCTTTCAAGAGCGGATGTTGAGGCTCCTTCAAAAGAAGGTCTGCGATCCCATACTCCTTTACTTTTCCTGGGCGGACGCTTCCTCCCAATTGCGAAGCCATCAGTTGGTGGCCATAGCAGATTCCCAACTTAGGGACAGGGATGTTTATGATCTCCGGATTGTACTCGGGTGCATCCTCGGCGTAAACACTGGAAGGTCCGCCACTATAGATGATTCCCTTTGCACCAGCCAATTCCTCAACGGAGGCTGTCGGAGAACATATCTCTGTGAAAACGCCCAAACGGCGCACTCTGTTTGCAATTAGGTGGGCATATTGTCCACCGAAATCCAATACGATAATTTTCTCTTGCATGAGCAATTTATATTATAAATGTTTTATTTCAAAAGTTGGTCGAATAGGGTGTCCGAGAGGTCCATGTAGTACATGGTGTGCTTTGCTTGCGTGTAAAACGCTTCACGCTTGCTCAATCCCTCCTTGATGAATTGCAGCAACTCTTCATCGCCCTTGCCTTGAAGCAATGGCCTGCTTTGCTTGGCGGTCTTCAAATATTCGAAGAGTTCTTCGGGACTTCCTTTCAAGTAAACGGTCTCGCCGTTCTTGTTCATGATATCCATGTTGTCGAAGAAGCAAGCAGCACCGCCGCCTGTGGAGATGACTGCGTTCTCAAATTCGGCAACTTCCAAGAGCATGTTGTGCTCTAATTGGCGGAATCCCTCTTCGCCTCTTTCTTCGAATAGTTGAGGAATGGTTTTGTGGAAACGGCTCTCGATGTAGTGGTCGAGGTCGATGAAGTCCATTCCGTACTTCTTGGCTATTCTTTTTCCGGTTGTGGTCTTGCCACAGCCCATATATCCAATCAGAAAAATCCTTTTCATGTAGAAAGTCTTCTATAATTGTCAATAATAATCTTCTGAATCGTAGTAATCGTATTCTTGCTTCTCTGGCTTCAGCCTGTTTCTTGTGAAGTGGACGGGAACGAGGAGAGCCACTTTAACGCGGTCGCCATTGGAGGCGGCGGCTCTGAAAACTGGTAGGCTCTGCATGATGCGCAATGCTTCGTTGTCATACGCTTCGTTGACAGACTGAACCACCTCTTGACGTGTGGCGCGACCACATCGGTCAATGACGATTTGGACAATGACCACGCCTTTTGCACGGTAAACGATGTCTTCTTGCCCAGGCACTTGGGAAGGTATGACAGAATCTACTACATCAGGGTATTCGATGTTGTCGTGGACATAGCGCGTGAACTGGACGTCGCCGCCGCCCGGGAACTCGGGGAGGCGAATGTCTTTGGGCATTTTGTTGAACTTGCCTCCGTAAATGGTTGACTCCTCGTCGTCGATGCAGTCACCATACAATTCTTCGAATTGGCTCAAATATTCATATTGAGCAAACGAAGGGAGAATATTGAGGCATAGCAGCACCATGAAGGCACCAATGCCTCTTTTTAAAAGATTTACATCCTTTTTCATTGTCTTTCTTTTTTCATCGTTAGAAATCAAAAGAGCGAGAGTTGGCCGTTGTCGTCGTTGGGCGTCTCCTCCTCCTCTTGTATCTCTTGTTGAGGCTCTTCTGGGAATCGGATTGGCTCAATCTCCTCAATGTTGGCAATGTTCCAGGTGTGGATTCGCTTGCCCTTCGCCTTTAGTCCCTTCACTCCGATAAACTCGTCGGCATCGATAATCATCGCTTCCCTGTGTTGGTCTGCGCCACCGAACGTCACTTTGATTCGAGGGTAGGCCGTGTCTGTGATATGGATCAACGTCGATTTAGGATTGTCGCCCAAGAAGTTGACATTCTTTTTGGAAGGCTCAAACTGGAATCGCTTGATGTATTTGTAGCCTGCGTCGGCATCGAAAAGAACGACGGTCCATACTTTGTTCTCGTTGAATTTCTCCACGAATTTCGTGTCGTCTGTAAAGTGGTTGGTGTCGTCGAAGGTCGTGGTGTAGTATTCGCCTTTTTCGGTGACGACGAGCAGTTGGTCGTCTGGTTGGAATTCTCCCAACAATGTACCGCGTCCGTCGTAGTTCAAACGTAACACATCTTTGTCGAACCAAACCATTCGTCCGCCTAAAGTGGACGTTCCCTTTTGTTTCAAGGCAATCTTGAGAACTTCGTTCTTGGTCAAAATGTTACCGATGGATTGGCGACCTTTGATGCCGACTTCGCTGAAGTCACGTTCAAAGGCGGTTACCTTCAGCCTGAGTTTTGGCTTGAGGGTGACACGGATAACTTCTGCCTCGGCGTTGGCATTGGCTGAGAAATAGAGAATCTTAGAACCCTCCTTCTCTTGGGTGATGTCGTAGTCCTTGTCGCGTGTGACACCAGTTACGGCGAAACGCTTGATGTAGGAAGGGCCGCCAGGCTTTCCGTCGCGGTAAACCACGTTATAGATGGTGCGTTTGTCGTTCTTCTTGAATACGTTGACGTAAATGATGTTTTTGCCGACGTAGAGTTTCTCCGCCACCTTCACCACCTTGTATTTTCCGTCTTTGAAGAAGACGATGATGTCGTCGATGTCGGAGCAGTTGCAGACGAATTCGTCCTTTTTTAGTCCTGTGCCGATAAAGCCTTCCTCTTTGTTGACGTATAGTTTTTCGTTGGCCTCTACCACTTTCGCCGCATTGATAGTCTCGAAGTTTCTGATTTCGGTGAGGCGAGGGTGTTGGCTTCCGTATTTGTCTTTGAGTGATTGGAACCAAGAGATAGTATATTCCACCAAATGGGCCAATTTGTAGTCGATGTCAGCGATCTGTTCGCGAAGTTGAGCGATCTGTTCTTCCGCCTTGAACGATTCGAATTTCAAGATTCTCTTCATCTTGATTTCCAAAAGGCGGAGCAGGTCTTCGCGTGTGACATCTCTCACGAAGAGTTCGCGGAACGGTTCGAGGCGAGAAGCGATGTGGGCTAACACCTCATCCACGTTCTTGCTGTTCTCGAATTGTTTGTCTTTATAGATGCGCTCTTCGATGAATATTTTTTCGAGAGAGCAGAAATTCAAAAGTTCGAGCAATTCTCCCTTTTGAATGAGCAGCTCTTTATGTAGTAAATCCTTTGTCCTTTCGGTAGAGATGCGCAACACCTCTTTTACGTTGGTGAAGCAAGGCTTGTCGTCGGTGATGACGCAACAGTTAGGGGAGATGCTCACCTCACAATCAGTGAATGCGTAGAGCGCATCGATGGTTTTGTCGGAAGAGGTCTTCTCCGATAGATGAATAACGATCTCCACTTGAGAGGCTGTATTGTCATCCACCTTTTTGATGTTGATTTTGCCTTTTTCGTTGGCCTTGAGGATGGATTCGATGACCTTTCCTGCTGTTTTCCCGAAAGGAATGTCGTTGACGACAAGAGTCTTGTTGTCAAGTTTCGTGATGCGGGAGCGGATTCTCACGCTACCGCCACGCTCTCCGTCATTGTATTTTGAAACGTCGATGAGGCCTGCCGTAAGGAAGTCAGGGTAGAGGACAAAGTCTTCGCCCTTGAGGTGGGCAATGGCACCGTCGATGATTTCGTTGAAGTTGTGAGGGAGTATTTTAGAGGAAAGTCCGACGGCGATACCCTCTACGCCTTGGGCGAGGAGGAGCGGGAATTTTACAGGGAGTGTGATAGGCTCCTTGTTCCTTCCGTCGTAGGAGGCTTTCCATTCTGTGATTTTAGGGTTGAATACGACGTCGAGGGCAAACTTGGAGAGTCTTGCCTCTATGTAACGGGGTGCGGCTGCACTGTCGCCCGTAAGGATGTTACCCCAGTTTCCTTGGCAGTCGATGAGCAGATCTTTCTGTCCGAGTTGCACCAATGCATCGCCGATGGAGGCGTCGCCGTGAGGGTGAAATTGCATCGTGTGACCTACGATATTGGCCACCTTGTTGTAGCGGCCGTCCTCCAACCGTCTCATAGAGTGGAGGATTCTTCGTTGTACGGGCTTTAGTCCATCGTCGAGATGAGGCACAGCACGTTCAAGGATAACGTAAGATGCATAGTCGAGAAACCAGTTTTGGTACATACCGGAAAGTTGGTACTTTGCACCCTCGTCATCTTTGGATGGCACTTTGTAGGAAGAGTGTTCTGTCACTTCTCCACCGTCCATCTCTTTGTCTATGTCGTCGTAGTTATCGTCTTTTGCCATTCCTCTCTCATTTGAAATGAAGGAGTAACCCCTTCCGTTAAATAGATACTATTTGCGTAAACTAAGTCATGCTTACGAAAATTTTTGTAAAAATAGAAAAAAAAGTTGATGTGCGGGGTGGAAACAGTTTTCTTTTTTCGTGTAAGGTGAAAAGGGAAGGCGTATAAAAAGCAAAAGCCTGAACCGAAGTTCAGGCTTTGTGCGGATGACGGGACTCGAACCCACACGTCTCTCGACACTAGATCCTAAGTCTAGCGCGGCTACCAATTACGCCACATCCGCATTTCTATTGGTTTGCGGTGCAAAGGTACCGCTTTTTTTTGATAAATGCAAGCGTTTGTCCTCTTTTTTTGCGAAAAAAAAGAGGAGTGACGAAATCGCCACTCCTCAAATTTTATAGTAGGACTATGAATTACTTTCCTGACATACCGAACCAGTCGTTCTTTGTAACAGGGAAACCATTTGTAGTACCTTGACCATACAAGCCCAATACCATACCGCTACCGTTCTCTTCTACGATACGGAAGTTATCGAATGCGATGAAGTACTCCTTAGTAACCTCTTTACGGTCGTTTGGATCTGGGAAGATCCACAAGTTGTAGAAGTCCTTAGCCTCCAAGTGACCCAATGACTTTCTTCCCTCAAGTTTGTTGTACAAACCAGAAGCCTGGCAGGCAACGTGGAAGTAAGTAGAAGTCAAAGGCAAAGCAACTGTCATCCATTTGCCGTTTGTGCTGAAGTCCTTCTTACCACCGTCGCTAACTGCAGGCTGCTCGTCAGCATCAGTAGTAACTGTGTTGCGGTCGAAGCAAACAACTGCAGCAGGTACAGCGTCAGCATCGCCACCAGCAAGGAAGTCCCAAAGATAGAATGTAGCGCCATTGTAGTGGTCGCCATCCTCATTCTCAGTACCTTGCTCAGAGAAACCGAAGATGAAGCCGTGGTTGATTGGCATTTCAGTAGGAACGAAGATCTCGAACTTCAAAACGTAGTTGTTAGAAGCGTAATCGTAAGCAGGACCTTCGCCTGTAGAGAAGTTCAACAAGTTTCTGTTGCCCCACTCTGGGTTCTCTAATTGTCTCTCGTTACACTCGATACTGATGGTGTTGTAGTCCTTCCAGTCCCAGTTGTCGTGGTTAGACAAAACACCATAGTTACCTGTACCCTTAGGAACAAGTGACAAGTCATAAGTTTGAGCTGCACCGGATACCCATTGTCCGTCAACAACAGCACCTGTACGTCCACCACCAGCAGTGCATCCCTCGTCAAAGCTCAAGAACACCTTGCTGTAGTCGTTAAGAAGAACACTAGCTGTAGTCTCAGAGATAGGAGTCTTAACTCTTACTGTAGAACCATCCTTAACCTCGAATGGAACGGCTACCTCGATTAGATTCTTTGTGTTGTTTTTGATAACACCCTTAACCTCTTCTCCGTTTTCGCCCTCGAAGATAACTTCCAAAGGCTTATCTGCTGTTCCGTAGAAGAAGTCTCCACCGATAGTCAAGATTTCACCTTTAGCAACGAACTCAGAAAGGAGACCGTTGATCTTTGGATCTCCAGAACACTCCATAGCCAAAACGTATGGATCGCGGCTGGTCTTAGAATAAATTCTAAGTTCGCTTGCGTTGATTGTGCTTGCACGACCTTGCAACTTAACGATGATAGCCTTGTCAGTTACCATAGTTGGGCGCAAGTTCAATGTAGTATCAACGTTACCGTCTCCGTCAACCATTTCGATGTGGCTGGCAGCACCCAAACCTTCACCTCTGATGATGACTGTTCTGTCGAAACGGAGGCTTTGCAATGGAGTTTCAGTGTCGTATGCATCAACGACATCGTAAACCTGCATGTTGCTCTTGCAATCTACGCAATCATCCTCACAAGAAGTCAAGAAACCTCCTGCTACTGCCAATGATGCGAGTGCAGTTGAAAATAATCTATTTCTTAATTTCATTTTGTTCAATTTTTTGATTTTAGAATTTTTAAGTAGCGCTCTCCCTCCGTAGGGAAGGAGAGTGGCTACTATAATTATCAATATTGATAAGTACCGTCTTTAACTGCTTGTACCATGTTTTGAGCAGCACCGAGTTCAAGACCTGTACGAACGTCAACGTCACCAGGGAAAGGCAAGAACCATGAGTCGTTTGCGTGGAATCCGTCGCAGTCGATGAACTCCTCTTGACCACTTGGCTCCTTGAAGCCGTCCTCACCAGCAGCGAAACGTTGGTAAGAGATATCGTTAACCAATGCTTGACGTGCATAGTCTGCTGCAGAGTTTGGAGTCTCTACGTTTGGTGCTTGAACCAAGTAGCAAGATCTATCTTGCTCCTTGATGAAGTGAGCAGCACCGTCTTGAGTCATGTAGTAAAGACGCTTGAGGTCGAACCATCCGTGACCCTCCATAGCGAACTCCTTACGAAGCTCTTGGATGAAGTCAGCACGGTGTTGAGTGTGGTACATCTCGATACCCTCGCTGTTGATTGCCTTTGATGGTTGGAAATCTGCTTGACCGTTTCTTGAAGAGTAAGTGACATCACCTACCTTGATGTTAGTAAGGTTTTCCTTCTTACCTTCCAATCTTGTGTAGAATGCCATCGCACTCTTTGTCTTTGCATTGTGTGCAGTAAGCACTGCGTTCAAGTCAGACATGTCGCTGCATACAGTAGCATAGTCGCTACCCTTCAACATCTTAGCCTCTTGTCTCATCATGTAAACCTCAGAGAGACGGAGAATGTCGAAACGAGCAGTGTGTGACATGAAGTGGTTTACACCTGTAGCACCCCAAACGAACTTCTTAACGTTGTTCATTACACCGATACCGTTGTACAAGTCTGTGTTGTACTCCTTCTTTGTACCGTCGGCTGTGTAGTAAACTTGGCCAGGGTACATTGACAACTCGCGCAAACGAGCATCAGCACCGTCGAAGTCGTTGAAAAGAGTATAGGCGATACCCTTACCGCCACCCCAACCGGCACCTGGTGACCAGTCAGCCTCGCGAGCCATTTGACATTGGTATTGAGAACCTTCTCCCCAACCACCACCTTTGTGGTGCCATGCGAGGATAGTCTCAGGTGAGTTCTTGTATTGTTGAGTTCCGAACATCTCAGCGTGAGTAGCAAAAGAGAACTTGCCGCTCTCGATGATTTCAGTTGTCAAATTGATAACATTTTGGTACAACTCGTCTGAAGTGTAGTCCAAGTCAGAACATTGGAAGTTGTTGTTAGCGTTACCCTTGTTAAGAGAAGGGTTTGACTTGCAAGCAGCCATTGTCAAGTACAACTTAGCCAAAAGACCCTTAGCAGCCCATGTTGTTGGTTGAAGAGAACCATCAGGAGCCTCATCTGGCAAAAGTGCCTCAGCCTCCTTCAAGTCCTTCTCTACTGCAGCGTAAACTGTAGCACGAGTTACCAATGGCTTAGAAAGAGATGCGCTCTTATCTGTGTCGAGAATCAAAGGAACTGCACCCCAGTACTCTGTAGCCATGAAGTGAGCGTAAGCACGCATCAACTTAGCCTCAGCGATGATTACGTCCTTGTACTCTTGGCCGAAATCAGCGTTGCTCATATCCATGTGGATAATACGGTTTGCTGTAGCGATCACACCTGCGTAGATAGCACGATAACCCTCAGCCAAGATAGAGTTGCTCTCCTTGATTTGCAACTTGAAGGCTGTACCCTCATCTTGGTAAACATTGTAAAGGTTACCAGCCGCACCTTCGTTGAATACCCAGTTGAACTTAGCATCGTACTCAACTACCTTCTTGCCTCCGTAAAGGGAGTTCAACATTGCGCGGTAGTGCTCGAGTGATGTCATGTTTGCTGCTGACACTTGATCAGGAATATCTCCATCCAAGAAGTCAGAACAAGAAGTAGTGGATAGGAGCGCTGCTGCACCTAAACCCAAGGCAAAAGCCTTATATTTGAAATTATTTACTTTCATATTCAATTTAATAAATCATTATTAATTAGAAATCCAAGCTCAAACCAAATACGAACATTCTTGGTGAAGGGTAAGAAGCGAAGTCAACACCTTGTTGAATTGGGCTTGTACAAGCAACTTCTGGGTTGTAACCAGTGTAGCTTGTGAATGTGTAAACGTTTTGAACGTTTGCAGAAAGCTTCAAGTTGTTGATGTGCATCTTGTCTGTCCACTTGCTTGGGAATGTGTAGCTCAAAGCGATGTTTTGGAGACGGATGAATGATCCATCCTCAACATATCTGTCAGAGATTACAGTACAGTTCTGACCAGCCTCTGATGTAGGACGTGGCATGTCTGTTCCTGCGTTCTCAACGTATTGAGTACCGTCTGCGTTAGTTCTAACAACAGCGTAATCCAAAACGTCCTTGCTATAGTTGATACCTGACTCATCCATACCATCCAAACTCATACGCAACAAGTTGAATACGTCGTTTCCGTAAGAACCGTTGAAGAAGATAGAAAGGCTCCAAATACCGCTGTTCTTAGCATCACCCAAAGAGAGTGAGTTTCCGAAACCGAAAGTGAAGTCTGCATTAGGGTCACCGATGATAGTCTTATCGTTCTCGTCGATAGTTCCATCGCCGTTTACGTCAACAAAGTTCAAGTCACCTACTTGTGTACCAACTGGGCGGTTAAGGCTGTTCAATTGGTCAGTAGTCTCGATAACGCCTGCAGTCTTGTATCCGTAGAACAAACCAGGAGCGTCACCCTCTCTTGAGAGACAGATGTCTCTTTGAGCAGACTTAGCGTAGAAGTTACCTTGGATCTCGCTACCGTTGTTCAAGTCGATCACCTTGTTCTTTACCATAGAGAAGTTGATGTCTGTGCTCCACTCGAATGGCATGCCAGAGATCTTAGACACTACGTTTACAGTGTTCAATGAGATATCGAAACCAGTGTTCTCGATAGAACCAGTGTTTACTTGGCTTGGCTTAGTGTAGAAGTCGTTGTTTGGTGCGATTGTAGAACCTGGAGTACCAGTAAGGATCAAGTCGTTGTTTCTCTTCAAGTATGCATCGAACGAACCGCTGATACGGTTGTTGATGAATCCGAAGTCGATACCACCGTTGATCTGCCAGTTAGTCTCCCATACCAAGTCTGGGTTACCCATCTTAGCTTGGTACAACTCACCTGTGTTGTCTTGGATGTAAGTAGCGATGTACTCGATGTTAGAACCAGCGTTACCTGTTTGTCCGTAACCAGCACGAAGCTTCAAGTTAGACAACCAATCTACGTCCTTGAGGAACTCCTCTTGGTTAACACGCCATGCCAAAGAGAATGATGGGAAGAAGCCCCAACGGTTGTCCTCAGCCAATACAGAAGAACCATCGTAACGACCAGTTGCAGTCAACATATAACGGTCGTACAAGTTGTAGTTCAAACGACCTAAGTAAGAAACTGTTCTTACATAACCTCTATAACCACCGATCATATCAGTCTCACCCAAAGCGAAGTTTTGCTTGTCAGGGTCAGTGAAGTTGTTGTCGAGGTGGTTCTTAGTTCTAGTGTAAGTACCGTTCCAAGATGCGTCAGAAACCTCGGCTGCAACCATCATGCTACCTGAGTTGTTTTCGTTGATCTTGAAGTTGTAAGTCAACGATGACATACCACGCCAGTACAAACTTTGACGAGAGTAACCATCCAAAGATCTCAATTTTTCTGTAGTTACATACTCAGGCTTGTATTGAGTATCCTCACCGCTTGTGTAGTCGATACCCAACTCGTTACGCCAGAACAAGTTCTTGCAGAATTGGATTTGAGCGAATGTGCTACCGTTGATGTTGTTGTTCTTAACGTAGATAGCAGCCTCTTTTGCCAAGGCAACTGGGTTCAACTTGATGGCAGAAGCCATACCAGAAGGAACGAGGTCTCCAAGGTCTGAGTAAGTACCGTCAGCCTTGTAAGGAGAAGTACTTGGCTTTTGCTTCAAAGCTTGCAACAATGGGTTGTTCTCATCGATAGAACCACCGGCACCGATTGATGCAGTTGTGTTGCTGTTGTCCAAGTCAAATCCAGGTTGCTTAGTTTGAGTTGAACGAGAGTAAGCCAATGAAATACCAGTCTTCAACCAAGACTTAGTTTGGTTCTCCAAGTTTACACGGCCGTTGAAACGCTCGTAGTTAGTGTTCAACAATACACCATCTTGGTTCAAATAACCGAAAGAGTAAGCGTATGTTGTGTTGTCGTTACCACCAGTGATAGACAATTGGTGTTGGTGACCCAATGCGTTGCTTAGCATTTCGTCTTGCCAATCTGTACCCTTGCCCAAGTATTCTGGGTTTCTCAACATCTCAGCCTCAGAGTCCTCCTTGAATGCTGCAATGGCACCGTCGCTGTTTACATACTCAGCATACTCTTGCAAGTTCAACAAGTCCAACTTCTTAGCAGGGGAAGAGATCATCAATTGACCGCTATAGTTGATCTTTGCCTCTCCCTTGTTACCCTTACGGGTTGTTACCATGATGACACCGTTTGCTGCACGAGCTCCGTAGATGGCAGTTGCAGATGCATCCTTCAATACCTCCATAGAAACGATGTCGGCAGGGTTGATTGCTGCCAATGGGTTGGAACCGTTTGATTGCATACCGTTACCGATAGGCATACCATCGATGACATAAAGAGGGTCATTGTTACCAGTCAATGAAGATGTACCACGCACACGTACTGTTGAAGCAGCACCTGGTTGACCTGAACTTGCATTAACTGACACACCAGATACACGACCGCTCAAGGCTTGGTCGATTGAAGCAGCAACTGTCTCCTTCAACTTCTCCTCCTTAACGCCTTGTACGGAACCTGTCAAGTCGCTCTTCTTTTGTACACCATAACCAACGACTACGACTTCTTCCATCACGTTGTCATCTGTTGACATCTTTACGTTTTGAACCGCTTTGGTAGCAGCCGAAATCTTGATTGTTTTGGTCTGGTAACCTACGTATGAAATCTCGATGGTTTGTCCATCCTCGACGTCAATTGTGTAGTTACCATCCATGTCTGTAGTCGTACCTTGTGTGGTACCTTTAATGACTACATTCGCACCCGGAAGAACATCGTCCGCGTCCGAAACTGTTCCCTTTATTGTACGGGCTGACATTACGCCCATTCCAGTAAAGAGAAGCATTGAAGACAATAAAACTTTTCTCATTACTAACAGATTATAATTAATATTAAATAATTAATAAAAAATTTCATCTAATAATTCAAAATCGTTACAAATATACTCCTTAAAAAATAATTATACACTATTTATCACTTCAAAAAAACGCTTAAAAAGTTTTTTAAGTGTGTGAAACGCACCTGAAATGCTTGTAAATCTCCTTAAGTTACTTTTAATCAATTGGAAAGAAATCACTATCTGAGCGCCTTTTTTCGGATTTTTTTTCTCTTCCCTTTCGCCTAAATGTTAAAAAAAGAGCCGATGAAACCTGCTATTTGCACATTTTTTAATAAAATATGGCTTGTTTGTGGGCTGAATAATGCGTCTTCGGAGCGTGGCTAAGGCCGTTTTTGTCTTGTGGTGCAAAATGTACTTTTTTTCTCTTTTTTATGATTCTCGATTCCTCTTTCCTTGCATCGCGACCGTTTGCCAATGTGGTGCGGTTGGTATATAAAAAACAGTAGGAGGCTTCACAGCTTCCTACCATTTCAATTAACCTAAACCTTAACTATGAAAAATCTACCTGTTTTTGTTTGCATCGCAAATTTGCAAATAAAAAAAATAACTACCAAGACGAACTATATATTTATCAAAAATATGCGGGGCTGACAATTATTTTAATGATGTAGGACAAGTTTAAATACATATTTTGACATTTTTCAATAAAAAAACGATGGCCGAAGTGGACATCTCTGTGTCTAAAATCGATTTTTTCTGATTGTGGTCCGTCGAAAAATCATTACTTTTGCATTCCTTAAAAAAGGACTTCTATAAATTGCTTTGCCGTGGTTCTGAAAAATTTGTCGGACAGATTGAAAATCATTCAGATGACGACGGAATTTCAAAAGCACGCAAATGATTTCGGAGTGTGCCTAATTGTTAAACAAAATCGGGGATTTTAAAGCCCCCCTTAATATATATATGTATGGCAAATAGAACGGAGATTTCCTCGCTTGGCGAGTTTGGCTTGATAAAGCATTTGACGAAGAGTTTTGAGTTGAAAAATCCTTCTTCTATAAAAGGAGTGGGCGACGACGCTGCAATTCTTGATTATAAGGACAAGCAAGTTTTGGTTACGACCGACTTGTTGTTGGAGGGTGTTCATTTTGACTTGACGTATGTGCCGTTGAAGCATTTGGGCTACAAGTCTGCCATTGTGAATTTCTCCGATATTTGTGCGATGAACGGTTACCCTAAACAAATCACTGTGTCGTTGGGTGTTTCCAAAAGATTCTCCGTCGAGGATATGGAAGAGCTTTATGCTGGTATCCAATTGGCTTGTGAGGCTTATGGCGTCGATTTGGTCGGCGGTGATACTTCTGCCTCTATGACGGGCTTGACGATTAGCATCACTTGTATCGGTGAGGGAGAGAAGGGGAAAATCGTTCAAAGAAGTACGGCTAAGGATACGGATTTGATTTGCGTGTCTGGCGATTTGGGTGCGGCCTATATGGGTCTGCTCTTGCTTGAACGCGAAAAGCGTGTGTTCAATGGTCAGGATGATGTGCAACCGGATTTTTCGGGAAAAGAGTATATCATTGAGCGCCAGTTGCGTCCGCAGGCTCGTATGGATATTATTGAGAAGTTGGGTCGCATCAATGTGGTCCCTACTTCTATGATGGATATTTCGGACGGTCTCTCTTCAGAGTTGCTTCATATCTGCAACCAGAGTGGTGTGGGATGCCGCGTTTATGAGGAGCGTATTCCGATCGACTACTTGACGGCTTCCATGGCTGAGGAGTTCAATATGAACTTGACGACGGTAGCCCTTAACGGCGGCGAAGACTATGAGTTGCTCTTTACGGTTCCGTTGGCCATGAACGACATTTTTCAAAATCTTCCGGGCATCAAGGTGATTGGTCACATCACGGACGAATCGTTGGGTGCTCGTCTTATCACTCGTGACGGACAAGAGGTGGATTTGAAGGCGCAGGGCTGGAATTCCTTGAGTGAGTAGCCAAGGCGTCCGATTGCGTTGTCGTGAAGTAGATGAATTTGGAAGTTGTTGTTGCCTGTCATCCAAAGGATTGGGAAGGTGAAATATAATAATTTCGGAAAAATTGCGTTACTATTTATTGGGTGTCTTCATCCTTTAGAGGACTTCGCTAAAACCATCATGATGGCGACAAAATTTTATTTTTAATATATAATATGTATTTGATGCGTATCTCAAAATATATGCTTCCGCTTTTGGCTTTCTTGTTGGCCTCTTGTTCTGTGAATCAGCAGATTAAGAAGGCAGACAAAAAATATGAAATCGGAGAGTATTACAAGGCTTCTTCTGTTTACAAAAGGGCTTATTCTCGTATTAACGCAACCAAGGAACGTGAAAAGAAGGCATATGTAGCTTATCGTTTGGGTGATTGTTATCGTTTGATTAATGATAATGAAAAGGCGGAGCGTGCGTTGCAGAATGCGGTGCGTTACAATAGCAAGGATAGTTTGGCTTATCTCTATTATGCCGACGTACTTCGTAAGAACAAAAAGCCTAAATCGGCCATAGAGCAGTATGATGCTTATTTGAAAACGCATTCGAATAGCAAACAGGCCGTTGTTGGTCGTGCTGCGGCAGTGGAGGCTTACGAGTGGGAGAAGAATCCTACTAAGTATAAGGTGGAGAAATTGAACGTCTTGGTCTCTAAGCGTTCTGAGCGTTCTCCGGCCTTTCCCGGAGGTGATCCGGATGTCATCTATTTTGCCTCTTCTCGTGAGAATAAGGCGGTAGGCGGAAAGAACAGTAATATTACGGGTATTCGCAACAATGATATTTTCTATGCTCGTCGTAATTCATTGGGCGAGTGGGACAATATTGAACCTATTGAAGGCCAGATCAATACGTTGGAGGACGAAGGCTCGCCTTCCTTCTCTCCCGATGGTAAAGTGATGTATTTTACCCGTTGCCCTTATGTAAAGGGAGAGAGCCACGGTGCACAGATTTGGAAATCAGTTCGTTCGGGCGGTAAGTGGGGCAAACCTCAGGAGGTGAAACTATCTAAAGATAGTTCAATTACGTTTGCGCATCCTACGGTGTCGCCTGATGGTAAGTTCCTCTATTTCGTCTCTGATCTTGCCGGAGGTTTCGGTGGCAAGGATATTTGGAGAAGTTCTATTGATGGGGAGAAGTATGGTGCACCGGTGAATCTTGGTCCGGCTATCAATACGTCTGGCGACGAGATGTTCCCTTATATGCGTGAGGATTCGGTACTTTATTTCTCTTCCAATGGTTTGCCCGGATTCGGAGGCCTTGACATTTTCTATGCCAAGGAGGTTTCTGACGGTAAGTGGGTGGTTAAGAGCATGATGTATCCGATCAACTCTAATGCTGACGATTTTGGCATTTCCTTTATGAAAGGGGTTAATCGTGGTGCCTTCTCTTCCAATCGTGGAGAAAAGAAGGGATATGATAAGATTTGGTCGTTCGATTTGCCGGATGTGCTTTTTGACATTACGGGCAAGGTGACTTCTTCCACGGGTGAGCCTTTGGGTGATGCCATCGTTCGCATTGTCGGAACGGACGGGACGAATACGAAGGTGAAGACGAAGAGCGACGGCTCCTATAAGATACCTCTGAAGAAGAATGTGGAGTATGTGATGTTGGGTAACTGTCGCGGCTATTTGAACCAAAAGGAAACGGTTGTGACCTTAGGTTTGGAAGATTCCAAGAACTTCCCGATCAACTTCTCGTTGGCCTCTATCAGCAAACCTGTCGGATTGGATAACATCTTCTTTGAATTTGGTAAAGCGACTCTTACGCCGGAGTCTTCTACTTCGTTGGATAAATTGGTGAAGTTGTTAAACGATAATCCTAACATTACGATAGAGATTGGGGCCCATACCGATAAGGTGGGTTCTGCTGAAGGCAACTTGGCGCTCTCTGGTAAGCGTGCGGAGTCTGTGGTCGATTATCTGATCAAGGCGGGTATCGATGCCGACCGTTTGACGGCCAAGGGTTACGGAAAGACTCAACCAATCACCGTTGACAAGGCGTTGGCTGCTAAGCACTCGTTCTTGAAGGAGAATGATGTTCTCAACGAAGAGTTTATTGACAAATTGACTCCAGAACAGCAGGAGATTGCCAACCAATCTAATCGTAGAACCGAGTTCCGCGTTTTGAAGACTACGTATAAAATGTATTGATCATGAAACAATATTTGGATTTACTTCAACGCATATTGGACGAAGGTACCCAAAAGGGCGATCGCACGGGCACGGGCACCATCAGCGTTTTCGGTCATCAGATGCGTTTTAATTTGGAAGAGGGGTTCCCTCTATTGACGACAAAAAAACTTCATTTGAAGTCCATCATATATGAATTGTTGTGGTTCTTGAAGGGAGATACGAATGTAAAGTACCTTCAAGAAAATGGTGTCCGTATTTGGAATGAGTGGGCCGATGAAAATGGCGACTTGGGCCATGTCTATGGGTATCAATGGCGCTCTTGGCCGAATTACGAAGGTGGATTCATTGATCAAATTTCGGAAGCGGTAAACGATATAAAGAATAACCCTAATTCGCGTAGAATTATCGTAAGTGCTTGGAATGTGGCCGATTTAAATAACATGAATTTGCCTCCGTGTCACGCTTTCTTCCAATTTTATGTGGCCGATGGTCGTTTGAGTCTGCAACTTTACCAACGTAGTGCCGACTGTTTCTTGGGTGTCCCTTTTAATATCGCTTCGTATGCTTTGTTGTTGATGATGATGGCCCAGGTGACGGGGTTGAAGGCGGGTGATTTCATTCATACGTTGGGCGACACGCATATTTATAACAACCATTTGGAGCAAGTCAAGTTACAACTTGAACGTGCTCCTCGTCCGTTGCCAACCATGAAGATAAATCCAGACGTAAAGGATATTTTCTCTTTTAAGTACGAAGATTTCGAATTGGAGGGCTACGATCCGCATCCTCATATTAAGGGCGTCGTGGCTGTTTAGTATTCTTTGAAAAAAGTAATGTTATGTATTCGATGATAGTAGCGGTGGCTGAGAATTATGCCATTGGAAAAGATAATCAATTGATGTGGCACCTTTCTGCCGACCTCAAGCGTTTTAAGAATTTGACCACGGGCCATACGATTGTTATGGGGCGCAACACTTACTTGTCGATAGGTCGTCCGTTGCCTAATCGTAGGAATGTGATTCTTTCTCGCCAAATGGAGGCTGATGAGGCTCCCGGTTGTGAGGTTATTCGGAACCTATCCGACTTGGAAGTGGCCGAAGATGAAGAGGTGTTCATCATTGGTGGAGGTCAAGTTTATCGTCATCTTTTTGATAAGGTCGATCGTTTGTATGTGACGCATGTGAAGATGTCTGAAGAAGGGGATGTCTATTTCCCAGTGATCGAGTCAGATCAGTGGAAGGTTGTCTCTTCTGAACATACTGAAATTGATGAAAAGAATGAATACGAAACAGATTTTGTGATATATGATAGGGTGAAGTGATGGGCAAGAACATGTTCAATGTTCTTGTTTGTCTCCCCTTGTTTGGTCTGGTTTATTTGTCCAAATAAAACGCCTCTGTCATTTGTTTGAATTCAGGGGTATAGACGTGACGTTCTATTTCAATAGTCAGTTCGCTTTTGTTTGTCGTGGTGAAATCTTTCCTGAATTCCAATAAAATACGTTTGGGTGCAGCCTCTATTTTAGGGCGTACATCCGTTTTTCGGCTGCAATGAAGGTGCGCTTGTCGGGCTGCGTCTAAGATTTCCTCTTCTGCTTGCGTAGGAAGAATGACGGAGAGATGACCTCTTTCGGTCAGTAGGGAAGAGGCCTGCATCAGTTCGGCATAACTTAGTGTGTCTGTATGCCTTGCCGTTGAGCGTTGCTTGTCTGGGTTTTTCAACGAATTGTTGAAATAGGGCGGGTTGCTGACAATGGCGTCAAACCGTGCGCCTTCTTCCTTTAGGAAATTTTGTAATGAAATATGGAGGCACGTCAAGCGGTCGGTCCAAGGGGAAAGGTCGAAGTTTTCCTGTGCTTGTTGCGTTGCGGCTTCGTCAATCTCAATGGCGGTGATTTGTGCACCGGGTTGTCTTTGGGCTAACATAAGGGAAATGAGCCCCGTGCCTGTGCCAATGTCCAGAATGCGGGAAGCGGAGGCCACGTCGGCCCATGCTCCCAGCAAAACACCGTCGGTGCCCACTTTCATGGCGCACTTCTCCTGTTCAACCCTGAATTGTTTGAATTGGAAATAGGTGTTGGACATATCTGTAATGGATTTTATCGCTTTACTTTGAACTTGTGAAGGTATATGTCAGTCAATACCTTCTTGGTGTCAAGCGAGAAGTTGCTTTGCATAACCCATCCGTAGTAGCCTGGGTCTTCTCGGAATACGTCGGTTACTTTCTTCCCTTTGTGTTTGCCGAAGTTGATCACTTCGTCACCGTTGGCGTCGTAGATGATGCGTCCGGCGAAATCTGCGTTGTTGTTGAACGACGAGAAGTTAGAAAGGAACGTAATGTCGTTGGTCAAATCAGGATATCTGTCCAATTGGGCTTTGAGCACTTCGTAAGTGGCTTTTGTATCTGCCTCGGCTCCGTGCGCACCCACTAATTCGTCGTTGCAGTAGAATTTGTAGGCAGCCGAAAGCGTGCGTTGCTCCTTCTTGTGGAAGATGGTCTGCACATCGACAAACTTGCGTTTCTTCATATTGATGTCCACCTCGGCACGGAGAAACTCTTCGGCAAGCAGGGGAATGTCAAATCGGTTGGAGTTGTAGCCTGCCAAGTCGCAGCCCTCAATGTCTTTGGCAATGTTTTTTGCCACCTCTTTGAAGGTAGGACAATCCTTTACGTCAGCATCGGTTATGCCATGGACGGCTGTTGAGGATTCAGGAATATGTACGCCTGGATTGATTCGCAAAGTCTTGCTCTCTTCGTTGCCGTTGGGATATACTTTCAAGTAAGAAATTTCAACGATTCGATCGTTTACGATGTCTGTTCCCGTTGTCTCCAAATCGAAGAACACCAACGGATTTTTAAGATTCAGTTGCATATTGTCTTATAAAAGAGGACGGAGCAAAAGGCTCCGTCCTGAATATCAATAATGTATAAATTGGCTTAGTCGTTCAAACTCATTGGCATGAGAAGCATCAAGGTGTCTTCTTCCGACTCTTGGTCGAATGGAATGATGAGGCCTGCTCTTGTAGGATCGGACAGTTCGAATGTGATATCCGTAGAGCCTAAGTTGGAAAGGATTTCAATCAAGAAAGAAGATTGGAAACCGATGCTCATGTCTTCGCCTTCGTATTGGCAATTCAACGCTTCCTTGGCTGACACGGAGAAGTCGAGGTCTTGAGCCGAAGCCGTGATGCTGTCTTTTGTGAAGTCCAAGCGAATCAAGTTGGTGGCTTGGTTTGAGAAGACGGAAACGCGGCGGAGCATATTCATGAAAGCCGAGCGGTCAATCATGGCCTTGTACGGATTGTCTGTTGGAATAACAGAGTTGTAGTTTGGAAAGCGACCTTCGATAAGGCGGCAGTACATCGTATAGTTGGACAAGGTGAAGCAAGCATTCTTAGAGTCAAACTTGAGTGCTACATCGCCATCCTCTTTTGGAAGGATATTCTTCAACAAGTTAGTCGGTTTCTTTGGGAGAATGAAAGAGCAAGCCTCGCTGCCTTTGGCTGCCGTAGTCTTTACGCGAACCAACTTGTGGGCGTCTGATGCTACGAAAGTGACATTCTCTGCGGAGATGTCGAAGAAGATACCGTTCATCACTTGGCGCAAAACGTCGTCTGCTGTAGCAAACAATGTTTTGTTGATGCCTGTGAGCAATGTTTGCGTAGGGATCATGAGCCCTTTGGCATCGTCAGCCAATGAAGGCACTTTAGGGTATTCGTCACCGTTTTGTCCGATGAGGTTGTAGTCTCCACTGCCTGATCTCATCTTGATAGACAATGTAGAGTCGTTGATGTCGAACTCGATAGGTTGGTCGGAAAACTCTTTGAGGATATCCAACAAGAGTTTTGCGGAAATTGCGACGACACCGTTGCCGTCGGATTGGGCAACCTCCATGCTGGTGATGAGGGTCGTGTCCAAATCAGATGCGGTAAGCGTTAATATTCCGTCTTCAATTTTGAACAAGAAATTGTCCAAAATGGGAAGCGAACTCTTAGCGTTGATTACGCGGCTGATCGCTTGTAAGTGGCTTGATAAGCTTGTGCTTGAAACTGTAAACTTCATTGTATGTCGTATTTATTAATTTATTAAAATTACAAAATCTCTTACTTCGTGTATTTCCTTCTTCGGATGAAGAAGAAACCAAGTCCGAACAGACCGAGAAGTAATAGAGGTAAAACCATATTGATGGTTTGCCAGAAGGTGCGGAGACCGATTACGGCAGGCTTATGCAGCAGGCGAAGTTTGATTTCGCGGTTGCGGAGAGCCATCCACCCGTCGTCGTCCGTCAAATAGTTGACGGCGTTTAGGATGAAGTCCTTGTTGCCGAACTGTTGGTTCATATATCGGTCAAAGCCTAATGGCAGAATGTTCATGTTTTCACCGCTGCCTTGAACGTCGTTGCGGATGATGTCCGCATCGGCCACGAATATCATCTTGGTCGGCTTGCTCTCCGTACGAGTCTTTTCTGTTGTCTTGATGCCTTCAGGAATCAGTCTGTTTCTAAATACGGAATGAAAGACGCCCTCTTCGGCAACACCGATGAAAACGCGGTTGCTGATGTTGAAGTATTGTGCGTTGCGTTCAACGTTGATGACCTCCATGTTGACGATGGAAGGTACATTTTGTATGTGTGATCCTGGCGATGTGGCCAAAAGCACATCTCTTTTCAATGTGGTGTCAGATCCGACAAAGTCGATGGAACTGGTGAATTCGCTCTTAATCGGGGTCAGATTCCTCGTGGCCGGGTGTTCTGGCGAAGTCATCAACAAAGGAGAGTAGTACCATGAGGTAGGCTCAAACTTAGGTTGGTCGCCTTCTCTTGCCATGTTCACTGGGATAAGGGCACATTGTACATTTTGCACCAATACGGGATTGATGCGGACACCATACGTGAAGAGTTGGTCTTCCAAATTGATTTCGTTGGCAATGCCGATGGTCTGCGAACTTGTAGAGAGACTGTCGAGCGAGATGCGCGAACCGTCCAACAGCCATAGAACTTTACCGCCATTCATGACATATTGGTCTATGACGTATTTTTCTTGTTCCGAGAATTTCTTCTCGGCACCAGCGATGATGATGGCTTTGTATCCATCGAGGATGCCGACGTCGTTGGTGATGACTCCACGGTCAACTTGGTAGTAGTGGCTCAATGCCTGAGAGGCATCATAGACAAACGGTTCAGGAAATTCGTTGTGTCCTTCGATGAAAGCGATTTTTTGTACCTCGCGGCAGGTGAGCATTCGTATGACGTCCGTTAGTCCGAACTCCAGGTTTTCGATGGAGATGTTGAGATTCTCCTCGCCCGAATTTCCAGCCACGTTTTTCAAGAGGCATACCGGAAGCGATTTTCCGGCATAACTGATCTCAGCCCAAGGGTAGATGACTTTCTGAATGGATTTGCCTTCGTTGTCGCGGTCGTGCACCAATGTGCCTCTCATACCGCGTTTCTCCAATTCTGCGTAGTTCTTCTCGCGTTCAGCGTTCGAGGCGGCCCCCGATGGGTTGATGAATTCGTAGTCAACATCCGAGTTGCAGTAAACGCTGAACTCGTCCAACATCTCCTTCGTAGCCCTTTTTAGGCGAAGGAAGCCAGGGTTCAAATCGCCGTCCAAATAAATCTTGACGGACAAAGGGTCCTCTATGCCTTTCAGCATCCTTTTCGTGTTGTCGGAAATGCTATAACGCTTTTCTGATGTCAAGTCAATGCGGAAGAAGCACTTCTCTGAAATGAAGTAGAGTGCGACTATCGCTATGGCAAAGAGGGCTATGTGAGCAATCTTTTTTGTCATGGTTATCTTTCTTAATCTTTTTTAGCGGATTCCCGTTGAGCCGTTGTTGGGTTGACGATGCAAAATTATTAGGGGCATGTGCCAAAAGGCGTCATACGAGATGAGAATGTTTAATTTTTCCACTCCAACGTCTCTATCATATGAATGATGTCCTTTCTGATAAAAGTGAGGACGGGCTGAATGGAGTCTTTGTTGGGTGATGCTGAAAAATAGAGAGACCCACGGAAAAAGTGGTGGGTGCTGTCTGTCAGAATGAATTGGATGTTGGAGGCCGTGTTGCCCTTCAACTCGTATAGTAGGCCATAAATCTTATGATCCGGATTTTCGTAGGGTTGCTCGGTAATGTCGTCTGCCTTTACGATGTGCTTGTACACGAAAGTGCGCGAGTCTTCCGAAATGTCCTGAAAATTGTTCTTTATAGGTTTGTAGCTACAATAAATTTTCGCATTCAGTTTTGGATAGAGCACGTCCACCCAGAACGAATCGTTTTGGGCGGTTGGCTTGATGACGCTGAAGTCGGAGTATTCGAACTTATAGGGGAATCCCTTTTCGTTGAATTCCACATAGTGGATAGAGTCGGGAAGGTCTATCCTGTAATACCCTCGTGGTTTGGGCATATAGTCGTTGCAACCTGTGAGAATCAGCGCCAATATGAATGTTAGTGAAAAAATTAATCGTCTCATTTTTAAAGAAATTTTTTTTAGATTCAAGGGATTTGAAGTTGAACTTTCTTGATTCGTCTGTCATCTGCAGAGATGATGATGAACTTGAATCCCTCGTATTCGATGGCATCGCCCGAAGCCGGAATGTCACCGTTGATTTCAAGGATTAGACCCGCCAATGTGTCGGCGTCCCAATCTCTCTTTTGGAAAACACTTGTGTCGATTTTCTTGATTTTGAAGAAATCGTTCAGCGTGAGTTTCCCTTCTAAAATGTAGTTCTTGTCGTCGATGGCCGAGTACATCTTGTGTTCGTCGTCGTCGTGTTCGTCGCAGATGTCGCCTACAATTACTTCCAGAATGTCCTCCAGTGTGGCTATGCCTGAAGTTCCACCGAACTCATCGACCACGATGGCCATGTGGATGCGCTTCTCTTGGAACTCGCTCAGCAAGTCGTCGATCTTCTTTGTCTCTGGCACGAAATAAGCCTCTCGGATGAGGTCTTGCCATTTAAAGTCGGGCCCTTCCCCGATGTATTGCAGAAGATCTTTGATGTAGAGCAAACCTTTTACGTTGTCTATCGAATCCTCAAAGACGGGGAGACGGGAGTATTCCGACTCGCGTATGATGTTGATGACGTCGTCGAAATTCTTTTTGATGTCTATGTCAACGATGTCCACCCTCGGACGCATGATTTCATCCACGCTGATTTTCCCGAAGTTTACAATGCCTTGGAGTATGTCCTTCTCGTCTTTTTTCTCGACGGAAGTGAGTTTCAACGTCTCAGACAGTTCGTCGATGGAAATGTTGTGCTGTGTCTTCATTTCCAACCTGCGCTTGATGATGGGCGTTTTCTCCAGCAAAAGCGAAGAAGGCGTCAGAATCGTGTTGCAGATGTTGAAGAAAGGATACGCTTTGAACAGTGGGTCGTAGCCTTTTTGTGTTCTGATGCGAGCAGGGATGATTTCGCCGAAGACGATGGTCCCCGCCAAACCCGTTAGGGTGAGGCCGGCCATGGCTGCGATGAATTTCCAAGAGTTGGGCTCGATGTCAATCCAGACAAGTACGGAGATGAGGATGCCCATTAGAAGGGCAGTGCTCAAGTATTTAGTGACGACGGTCGCCGATAATGTGCGGAAAGGAGTCTCCAAAAGTTTCAGTAATCCTTTGGCTTCTTTTGTGCCTTTCACTTTGATTGCGGCGATCTCTTTCGCGGTGAGCGTGAAGAAAGCCGATTCGAAGTAATAAACCATACAAATCAGTGCCAAAGTAAATGCGATGGCAAGAATGTAGGCACAAATCACCCACCATGAACCCGCAAGGGGAACGGCGCTGTCTGCTGTGTCTGTAATTAAAGAGGACGGATCCAATTAAAAATGAGTTAGTTAAACGAACAAGGACGGAATTTTTCCGTCCTTGCAAATATAAGAAAATAAATCGTCAAATCCTAATTGTCGTTAGAAAGGGAAATTATCTTCCAAGTTGGGGTTTTCAGCCTGATAGTTTTGTGCCGGCTCGTTGGCCATTATCGGTTGAGTTGGCTGGACATAAGGTTGAGCAGGTTGTCCCATATTATTGTTGTTGGGTTGCAAAGGGGCTACACCGCCTTCTGGTCTTTTGCCTAAAAGTTCGATGCTATCGGCGACGATTTCCGTTATGTAGCGGTTGTTCCCGTTTTGGTCCTGCCATGTGCGGCTTCTGATTTTTCCTTCGATGTAGAGCGAGGTCCCTTTGCGGATGTAGCTTTCCGCTATTTTTGCCAATCCTCTCCAAGCCACGATGTTATGCCATTCTGTGCGTTCTGGGTATTGCGTCCCATTGGCTGCTGTATAAGCGCGGTCTGTTGTTGCGAGAGTGAAATTAGCTACTGCGGTGTTTTGGTCTACATAACGGACTTCAGGGTCTTTCCCTACGTTGCCCACTAAAATTACTTTGTTTACTGACATTTTTTAGATTGTTTATTTGCTGAAACAAAACTTTGAATTATTCTCGTTGCAAATATAGGAAAAACAATTCCGCAGTCAAGCGAAATGGACAAAAAAATGTAAGGAAGAGAGGATTTTTCGCCTATCTGAATACTGATATGGCTGTGTTTCAGTGCGTTTGGTTGATGTGATGTAGGATACGGTCCCTTGAATTTTTAGGCAGTCGGTTAGCGAAGGACGTATTTCCTTAGTATATTTTGATTTCTAACGAGATAAGCCAAAAAAAACGGCAAATGCTTTTTTATTAACAATTAAAGGCCTATATTTGCAGTCCGAAAAAAGAGAGAAAGTATAACATTATAATTATTGAAAACGAGATGACAAAAGCGGATATCGTTAATGAAATTTCAAGAGAGACAGGCATTGACAAGATGGAAGTTTTGAAGGCTGTTGAATCTTTCATGGATGAAGTTAAGAAGTCTTTGGGGAAGGGTGAAAATGTATATTTGAGAGGTTTCGGTTCTTTTATCGTTAAAAAGAGAGCGGAGAAGACGGCTCGCAACATTTCTCGTAACACGACAATTATAATCCCAGAGCATAATATTCCGGCATTTAAGCCTGCAAAGACTTTCATGTCAGATGTTAAATAATAAGGAATAGAGATTCAAACTAATTAATAACAATTTAAATATTACAGCTATGCCAAGCGGAAAAAAGAGAAAGAGACATAAAATGTCTACACATAAGCGTAAGAAAAGACTTAAGAAGAATCGTCATAAGAAGCATTAATTTCGCTGTGTGAAAAGAAACAAGAACAAACCTATGGGTTATTCCGCAGGTTTGTTCTTTGTTTATACGGAAATATGAGAAAGACGGCCTTGTAGGGGCCTCTACGAATAGAATTTTTTTCTCATTTTAAACAAAATCTGATGAATAACGAATTAGTAATTGACGTTCAAGCATCTAAGATTGCGATTGCACTTTTGGAGGAGAAACGCTTGGTCGAGTTGAACAGGGAGACTCGTGCGGCTTCTTTTTCCGTGGGTGACATTTATCTTGCCCGTGTTCGCAAATTGATGCCCGGACTAAATGCTGCATTCGTTGATGTGGGTTATGAAAAGGGTGCTTTTCTGCACTATCAGGACTTGGGTCCACAGTTCTCATCTGTGCAGGCCTATACAAAAGAGTTGCTGAATAACAGAAAGCGCATCCCTGATTTGTCCAAATTCCAGTTGAAGAAGGATCTGGAGAAGGGCGGTTCCATTTCTGATGTATTGGCTCAGGGACAGGAAATCTTCGTCCAGATTGCTAAAGAACCGATTTCTACGAAGGGACCGAGGCTGACCTCTGAGATTTCCATCGCAGGTCGTTACATCGTCTTGATGCCTTTCGCTGATAAGGTTTACGTCTCACAAAAGATTAAGTCGCAGGAGGAGCGCGTCCGCATCAAGCAACTGATGCGTAGCATCAAGCCGAAGAATTTCGGTGTGATTGTGCGTACGGTGGCCGAGGGCGTTGACATCCAAGAGTTGGATGCCGAGCTTCATATGTTGGTGAAGCGTTGGGAAGATGGCGTCGTTAAGGCAAGCCAATCCACCAAAACGCCAGTGCTTCTTTGTGAGGAGAGTAGCCGTGCGGTTAGCATCCTTCGAGACATTTTCAATCCGACGTTCGAAAGCATTCACGTCAATGACCGCAAGGTTTATGAGGAGGTTTGCGACTATGTGAAGCAAATTGCTCCCGACCGTGTTGGCATCGTAAAGCTTTACGAAGGTGAACTTCCAATCTTTGACCATTTTGGAATCACCAAGCAAGTCAAGTCCGGATTCGGTAGGACGGTTTCATTTAAGAATGGAGCCTATCTGATTATCGAACATACGGAGGCTATGCACGTGATTGATGTGAACAGCGGCAACAAGTCGCGCGCAGGTAACGACCAAGAGGCGAATGCCATAGAGGTCAACCTTGCTGCCGGCGATGAGATTGCCCGTCAACTTCGCCTCCGTGATATGGGAGGTATCATTGTGGTGGACTTCATCGATATGCTGAAGGCCGAAAACAGACAGAAATTGTACGACCGCATGCGTGAAAACATGGCTCATGATCGTGCCCGCCACAACATTTTGCAGCTTAGCAAATTTGGACTAATGCAGATAACTCGTCAACGCGTGCGTCCGGAAATGCATGTGGAAACCGAAGAGGTTTGTCCGACATGCTACGGGAAAGGTGTTTCCCAACCATCCATCTTGTTTGTTGACTCTTTGGAAAACAAGATCGATTATCTGACGAATACCCTCAACATAAGGAAGTTTAGGCTGTTGGTCCACCCTTATGTAGCGGCATTCATCAATCAAGGCTTTCCTTTCTTTACCCTGAAATGGAAATGGAAACGTAAGTTCAAGGCTTCATTCTCGCTTGTGCCTTCACAAAATCTATCCTTCTTGGAATACCAGTTCCTTGACGAGCATGGTAACGAGATAGATTTGAAAGAGGAGGTGGAAACAATCTCCACTAAAGGTGAGTGATGTCTGTTGTGAAAGTTAGAGGAGGGGCAATCGGTCGGTTGCTCCTCTTTTTTTTATCGTTCGTAAGGTTAAATCTCAATTTTTATTGTTTGCGAATAATAAACAATTCCAATGGTTCTTCGGGAATTGTTGTCGCGCGGAATGTTTTTTATTTGGCATTTATTTCTGTATTGTCACATATTTGTTGTTTGTTTTTTGTATTTTTGCGCGTTCTTTTCTGTCTTTGTGCAGAAAGACGTATTTTTTATTCATAAATTGATAACTTTTAAAATTAAACAAACATGAAATTCAACTATTTGCGCAATATTGCGCTTGGTGCTGTTGCTTTGGGCTCATTGTTTTCTTGTGAGAAAGATGATGACAACGATTCAGATCCATTCAACTTTGGTGACTCAAAAATCGTAGTGATTGGGCATAAGGTGCCTGATACAGACGCTGTGACTTCGGCTATGGCTTATGCTGAATTTTTGCGTAGTTTGGGTTACGATTGCGAAGCTCGCGTGGCAGGACCGCTTAACAAGGAAACTACCTTTGCGTTGGATACATTCGGAATCAAGGCTCCTGAGGTTTTGACTTCGGCTGACGGATTGAACGTTGTGCTTGTGGATCATAGTGAATATGCTCAATCTGTAGATGGAATGAAGAATGCTAAGATTCTTCGTGTTGTGGATAACCATGTTTTGGGAACGGTGACCAATGCAGCTTCTTATGACACTACTCGTTCCGCTGGCTCTACTTGTACAATAGTTTACAACAATTTCAAGGAGAAAAACATTGCAATCAACAAGCAAACTGCCCAATTGCTATTGGTTGGAATCTTGTCTGACACGGGTCGTTTGAAGGTGACTAAGTCTGGCGAGAAGGATTCAGTTGCAGTTTATGACTTGCTCTCTATTGCAGGTGTTAATGACTTGGATGCTTTCTATTTGCGTATGCATGAGTTCGCTGATAGTTACGAAGGTTTGACCGATGCTCAAATCTTGGTTTCTGATATCAAGGAATATGAGCGTGCTGGTTATAAGTATGGTGTGGCAAACGTAGATGTTGATTATGACGTTTACTTGGAGGATATGCGCAACCGTATGAATGCCGTTATGCCAGAATATATGAAGGCGAACAATTTGGATTTGATGTTCTGTAAGATTGATGCAGATACACTTGATTGCAGCAATGTCATCTATATGGGTGAGAATGCCGAGAAAATTGCAGATCAAGCATTCTTGAATATGGGCGTTGAGGGTGTCTCTTCTGAAAAGAAGGATGGTTACATCTACATCACTCCTCACGTGTCTCGTAAGACTGTAATCGTGCCAAGAATCAACGAGGCTCTTGATGCGAATGCAAAGGAGTAAGGGAAAGTTAAGAATTAAGAGTTAAGAATTAATATATTCTTCTTATTGATTGAAGGGACGTCACGTTGTGGCGTCTCTTTTTTTGTTGATTATAAATCGATAATATCTCTAATGAGAATGTTTTTATGGATGCAAAAAGATTGTATATTTGGCAAAACTTGTCGAATATGAAAAAGATAAAACATATAGTAGGAGTGCTTCCCTTTAAATATTCTTTGATTTTTGTTTTCCTCCTTTCTATGATGTCCCTGTGCACGGTTGAATCTTCTGCAAAATGGCACGAATACGATTATTTGTTGGTGCACCCTTGTAGGGTGAAGGTCAATGATACGCTTTGCTATTTGATCCGAAAAGAGCGTCTATCGTATGCGAAGGGAGCGAAGAAGTGGGACCTTTTTCGTGGAGAATTCTCAAATTATTATTTCGAAGAGGGGTATATGGGGGCGTTGCTTGTTGATAAGTACGATCCTTATGCCGATACTATTCATGTACAATTCCAATCGTCCTATATTTGCAATAATCAGTACCAATATGAGAAAAGGAGTGATTGTGACTGTGATGAATTCCGAAAACACTTTGAGCAAGGGGATATGCTTTACAAGTCTGATCTCCCTATTCGTAACCGTTTGGGAAGCGATCTCTATGAGTATGCTCAAAGGCACCCCGATTGGAAGGGTTTGGAGCACATTGATAAAAGTAGGGAGCCCCGAGGTCTAAAAAAGGAGTTGTTAGCGATTTTCGCAGGGACGACGGTATCTGGTCAGAAGGATGGCTTCGATTATGTGGATCTTGGTTTGCCGAGTGGCAGACTTTGGGCAACGTATAACGTGGGTGCTGCTCAACCGACCGAAGATGGAGATCTCTTTCAATGGGGGGTAACGCAGCCAAAGGAGAAACAATTAATGTGGCAAGATGATTGGGATAGCTATGAGTGGGGTAAGTCTCCTAATTTGACTAAATATTGTGTGAACAGTGAAGGTGGGCAAGTAGATAATAAGACAATATTGGACTCGGAAGATGATGTGGCCACAGATTGCTGGGGACCAATGTGGAGAATGCCAACGAGAGACGATGCCATAGAATTAAGAAGAGGGTGCACATGGGAGTTGTGCGATGATTTCAACGGCACGGGAGTCTCCGGCATTGTCGGCACTTCAATCTATAACGGCAATAAAATCTTTCTGCCTCAACGGTCTGCTTACTATTGGACTTCTACTCTCGTGCATTACAATTCGAAGAATGCGTATGTTTTCAAGGTGTTCGAGGGGTTGGGTATAGCAGCCAATGTGGGTAGAGGAAAGTGTCGAACCTACGGCTATTATGTGCGCGCTGTTGTAAAATAAGTTACTTCTATTCCCTCCTCAAAATTCAAGATACATAATTCCAAATTCGCAATAAATGCCTAATTTTGCAGTCGGTATTGGAATCCTTAAAAATTAATAGAGAGTTATGGCTCATTTGATTGCTCCCTCTTTGTTGTCGGCAGATTTCGCCAATTTACGCAAGGATGTGGAGATGATAAACAACAGTGAAGCAGATTGGCTTCACCTCGATATTATGGATGGTGTGTTTGTGCCAAACATTTCATTCGGTATGCCCGTAATCGCAAGTGTGGGTAAATATTGCACGAAACCGTTGGATGTGCATCTGATGATTGTGGAACCCGATAAGTTTATCGATGAATTTCATAAGTTGGGCGCTCACGTCTTGAATGTTCATTATGAGGCTTGCACTCACTTGCATCGTTCCATTCAGCGTATCAAGGCGTTGGGAATGAAAGCGGGTGTCACGTTAAATCCGCACACTCCTGTCTCCGTTTTGGAGGAGATTGTCGTGGATGTTGACTTGGTGATGCTGATGTCTGTAAATCCGGGCTTTGGTGGTCAAAAGTTCATTGAGAACACGATAGACAAGACTCGTCGTTTGAAGGAACTGATTTTGAAGCGTAATTCACAGGCTATCATTGAGATAGACGGAGGTGTCAATTATGAGACGGGAAAGCGTCTGTTGGAGGCGGGTGCCGATGCTTTGGTGGCTGGCAGTTTTGTCTTTGGGGCTGAAAACCCGACGGAGACAATCGCTCGTTTGAAGGCGCTTTGATGAGAATATATAGGTAGGCGTGCGGGTGTTTGGCATCCGCGCGGCCTTTTATTTATCTTTGTTTAATTGGGGTTGTCCTGTGCAACCGTAATCCTGTTTTGGATGAAATCTGTTTTGCTTTTTCGGCGGATGCCATTCCTCCGCCTTTTAATTCCTTTGCTGGCTGGAGTTTGTGTTGGCAACTATTCCCCTTTGTGTGAGTTTTGGGGCTATTGTGCCCTTCTTTTAGGGGTGCTGATGGTTCTTTGGCGTTTTACCGCCGTTGACCTGCGTAGTTATCGCTTTAGGTGGGTGTTCGGTGCCTTGCTTTTTGCGTTGCTTCTTGCGCTTGGAGCCTATCGGACGCAGACGGAACGTAGTTCGTTGGGTGATTTGACGGCCGGCGACGGTTCTCTTTTGATGGCCGAACTGCAGGAAGACCCGTTGGCGAAGGCCAAGTCGTATGCCGTTGAGGCTTGGGTGGTCGATTCGGCTATGACGAAAGGAGGATACCGATTGATGTTGTATGTGGCGAAGGATTCGCTTGCTGATGATTTGTCGCGTGGCGATCGGATTCTCTTCCCGAATAATCTCTTTCATAAGCGTTTTTTGAATCCTGGCGAGTTTGACTACGAGGCCTATCTTCGTCTGAAGGGTGTTTCAGGCACCTGCTATTTGCCGGGCGGGAAATGGCGCCGGGTCAGTCATGAAAATTCGTTTTCGTTGCGAGGTGCGGCGCAGGAGGTTCAGCGTGGGTTGCTTGAAAAGTTGAGTCGTTATGGATTGCAGGGCGAGGAGATGGCGGTCGTTTCGGCTATGGTTTTAGGCAATCGCGACTATATGGAGGCTGATTTGCGGAACAGTTATTCGGCCACGGGGGCAAGCCATATTTTGGCAGTCAGCGGATTGCATGTCGGTGTGGTCTTTTTAGTGATGGATTTTTTATTGAAGTTGCTTTTCCGAAGTCGATTCCGTCTGCTTCGTATCGTGGTGTTGGTGTTGGCGTTGTGGGCCTATGCTTTTGTCACGGGGTTGCCGGCGTCGGTGGTCCGTGCTTCGTTTATGCTCTCCTTGGTCTGTTTGGGCAAGATGGTAGGGCGCTCATCTTCCGTGTTCAATACGGTTTCCGCCTCTGCTTTTTTTATGTTGCTCTATAATCCGTTCTATCTTTTTGATGTCGGTTTCCAGTTGAGTTATGCGGCTGTCTTTTCTATCTTGGTTTTTCAGTCTAAGATAAAATCGTTTTATGTTCCGAAGAGCAAATTGGGGGATTGGGCTTGGTCGTTGCTTTCGGTTTCTCTTTCTGCGCAGTTGGGGACGTTGCCCATTGTGCTCTTCAACTTTCATCAGTTTGCCAACTATTTTTGGCTTTCGGGCATGTGGGTGGTTCCTTTGTCGGCGGTGGTGATTTATATGGCGTTGTTGTTTTTTGCCTTGCCAGAGGTTGGGCTGTTGTGCGAATGGGTGGCAAAGTTGCTCTCGGGGGTGGCGTGGCTGATGAATGCGGGGGTACACGGCTTGGAGCAGATGCCGTTTGCCTTGGTGGACGGAATCCGATTTGGAGGCGTAGAGGTCTTGTGTGCCTATTGCGTGGTGGTTTCGTTGGCGATGTTTTTATATCGTAATGATGGCCGGTGGGCGAGAACTCTTCTCGGGTCGCTGATTGTTGCGTTTTTGGCGTGGGGCGTGAATGGTTACTGTTTGGCTTCACAGGAGGGGGTAGCGGTCTATAACATACGAGGTGTGTCGGCCGTCAATCGTTATGGTGTTGGCCGGAATGAACTCTCTTGCGAGGGAGATGGGACGATGGTGTGCGATGTAGTCTCACCCTTTTGGGTGTCGCACAATTATCCATCTTCTGCGACCCTTGTCGAAGAGCCACTTTTCTCTTTGGGCGAGAAGCGCCTCTATTGTTTGCGGGATACGTCGTTGCGGGGCAAGGAAGCGCGGCAGCCGTTGCAGGTGGATGTTGTGGTTTTGGGCAAAGATGCCATCTCTTCTCTGTCGGAGTTGCAGGCTCTTTTCTCGTTTCGTCAGTTGGTGCTTGACAGTTCGAATTCTTGGCGCGTCAGGAGATGTTTCCGTCGAGAGTGCGAGGCTGTGGGCTTGGCTTGTCACGATGTGGTGGTGGATGGGGCATGGGTGATGTCGTGGTGAGCCCTCTTCCCTCAGGCGGCGATTTCCCCGTCATATTTTTTTGTGGTTGCCGTTCCCACCGTGGGCGGGAATTTCACCAGGGCGGGCACAAGGCACCGCCCCTACGTCGTACCCGATGGGTGGTGCGACCCTCGTCGTTTTTCACGGGGATAATCCGTTTTTTTTTGTGTGCATATATATTATTTATTGATTTTCAATAATTTGAATTTGTCCTCAAATCTTAAATAGACGCCGAAAGAGAAGTCTGTGCTCTCTTCGTCGAGGTCGTGATATACTTGTCCTTCGACGCCAACTCCCAAGCCTTCGAAGTGATGCTCGTAGAAGAGTTTGGCGGTGATCATCTTTCGGTCGGCACGTTCAAATGCCTCGTCGAAATAGGAGATGGATTGGAAAAGGTAACTTCCGCGGGCTCCGACATATTGGTGGGCTTGCCAGTAGCCGGCCTGTACCTTCCACGCATTGTTCTGCAATGTCAAGTTAGGGTAGATGCCCCAACCGTCTTGGAAATGCGTATGGATATGCTCTTTGTTTGAGTTGTTCTTGAATCCGAAGAGGTCGAGGTCGAGCGTGCTCTTCTTGATGAATTTGTCGGGCGTGTTGAGGCTGGTTGTGATGCCTGCCATGGCATTGGCCAACGTCTCGATGCACGTGTCTTGCAGGGAGGTGAACTGTCCGCCTCGGTGGGTAGCCATAATGTGCAGCGGAAGGGAAAGTTCAAACGCATCGTGGCCGTTCTTGTCTCCTATGGCATAGAAACGGTTGGTCCAACCGAAAGTGAAGCGTTCCTGAAAGTCGTCGCCTGGTTCGATAAACGTCTCCCAGTTACACCACAGGTCGGCATCCCAATGCTTGGTGTCGGTCAAGATTTGCAGACCTTTCTCGTCGTTGGCATAGAAGTATCGGTCGAAATCATACATCGGCTCGTAGAGTCTATGATTGAGGTTTCCGTAGAGCGAACCGCCCACGATGGAGATCCACTCTTGAGGTTGGTATTCGATGCGGAAAATGGGTTGAACGTCACGCATGCCGTCATTGCCCGCAATGCCCATCAAATGCACGCCGGCCGTCACCGCGGCTTTCCCGTTGATATGGTAGGATAGGGTGGGGTCCAGATAGAAACCGAAGGCGGTGTAGCCTTTGGTGTAGGGCAGGAAATACTCTGCGTTGCGTATGAATACATTGCTGTTGATTCCCAAATAGAGATTGTGGTTCTCTTCCGATGAGAAATGTCCGTGGTTGTCTAATAAGACTCCGAATGATTCGTGTTTCAAAGGAGTTGATAGACTATCTTCTTGCCCTGAAGCGGCTACACTGCTTAATGCGGCAAAGAGGAATGCGATGAGTGTTTTTCTTTCCATATTCTTTTGCTTGTTGGGCAAAGGTAGCGAATAGAATTAAGAGTTGAAAAGTAAGCGGGAAGAAATATCGGCAGAGGAGATGGTCTATTTTGAGGGACGGTAATCAAAAGAAAGGGGATGCCGACGACTCGACATCCCCTCACTCTTTAAAAGCAGATAGGGTCACGCCCTATGCCATCATTCCCAAATGATGTTTGGCTCACTGTCGTTTTCGTCAAGAAGGTGCATTGTGATATAAGTCCTTCTGGCGTTTATGAAGACTTTGTTTACGTTTTCTTTCGTGTAGTATGTGTTTTTGTAATAGATGGTTAGAGATTTTCCGTTTCTTTCATGACGAATATATCCATTGGCTGCGTATGAACCACTTTCGTCAGTGATGATGGATTTTTCTGCACCGATAGCCTCTTCCTCCTTAGAGTATTTAGAAGTGACAATCAACTGTTCGGAAGTGTTGCCATTGAAAGTCACTTTGTATTCAACCGTCATAGGCTCCTCTCCTTCGCCAGATTTATCCAAGAGCGTGAAAGAGTCCTTCGCAGAACTTGAACCTTTTGGGGTGCTTGTCTCGATAGCGAATCCGTAGATCCAGCAGAAACCATAATCATTTGAAGAAGAGTTGTGTGACCAAGTGTCCATGCTTGAACATTTAACGGTATAAGTTCCGGCAGGGATTTCCACTACAGGGAAAGAAAGCCAGTTTGCTTTTTCTTTTCTTCCTTGTCCATATTGCCATTCTGTAGGGGCATCTTTGCCATAAGCCTTACCATTGCTGTCTTCCACCCAAGAGTAAACCATTTCGTCTGCATGGTCTGAATAGATGTAGTTCCAATGGTATGTCCATACGCAGAATAGAAGCATTGGAGAGTTGATGGTGAAGGTTGGGCATTTTGCGTAGCCTTGTGTTACTGCTAGTGGATTTGTGTTGTCAAAAATAGGAGTTGTTGCTTTTTTTGTAGTCAAGAAAGAGAACATCTTTGTTGTTAGACTGTCATGATTGACATCCTCTTTGATCCAGTTGCTGACCATTGATTTGTAAGAATCGTTTCCTCCGTTTGAATCGTCATCATCTTTATCGCAAGACACAAGAAGGAATGAGAAAATTGAGAATAAAAAAAGAAATACTTTTTTCATAAGATAAAAATTTTTAATTGTGTGAAAAATTGAGTTAAAGTCAAAATAAAATTTTGACCTCCAAATATAGTAAATAATCTGATTGTTTTTGGGGTAAAGGTGTGAAAATTACTACGTTTTTTTTGTTTTGGGGAGTCATGCACATACACTGAACAAAGGGAAGAGGAAGTGTAGGGAAGACGAAAAGCAAAAGGGTGCGCCGAGAACGACACACCCTTTGTCATATTGTTTTGAATGATATTAATATGCTCTTGCGAACAAAACTCTACATTTGGAAGGCTTGCCCGTAACCATACACTTGCCGGGTTCCTTATCGTCGTCGAGGTATGTGTCGAACGGAACGCAACGGATGGTTGCCTTTGTATCTTCCTTGACTTTAGCCTCTGTTTCTGCTGTTCCATCCCAGTGGGCGAGGATGAATCCACCCTTCTCAATCTCCACTTTGAACTCTTCGTAAGTATCCACCTTCTTGATCATGGAATTGCGGTAGTTAAGTGCCTTTTGGAAGATGTTCTTTTGGATTTCGTCCAACAAGTTCTTAACGTAGTTCTCGATGCCGTCCATGCTGACGTTCTCCTTAGTGAGTGTGTCGCGGCGAGCCACCTCGATAGTGCCGTTTTCAAAGTCACGAGGACCAACCGTCAAACGTACAGGGACACCCTTCAACTCATACTCTGCGAACTTCCAACCTGGGGTCTTAGAGTCTGCGTCGTCATATTTAACGGAGATGCCCAATGCCTTCAGATTGGCGATGATGGCGTCGATTTTTGCCTTCATGTCGTCTGTCAACTTCTTGGCAGCGATAGGGATGATAACCACTTGGATAGGAGCCAAGTTTGGAGGAAGAACCAAACCGTTGTCGTCAGAGTGCGACATGATGAGAGCACCCATCAAACGAGTGGAAACACCCCAAGAGGTAGCCCATACATAATCCAACTTGCCTTCGCGAGTCTGGAATTGAACGTCGAATGCCTTTGCGAAGTTCTGTCCAAGGAAGTGTGACGTTCCTGATTGAAGCGCCTTTCCGTCTTGCATCAAAGCCTCGATGGTGTAGGTGTCAACAGCACCAGCGAAACGCTCAGTGGCAGATTTTACACCTTTGATGACAGGAACGGCCATGAAGTTCTCCACGAAGTCTCCATAGACTTTCAACATCTTTTGTGCTTCTGCTTCTGCCTCTTCGTATGTTTCGTGAGCGGTGTGACCTTCTTGCCACAAGAACTCTGCCGTACGGAGGAACAAACGAGTACGCATCTCCCAACGAACCACGTTAGCCCATTGGTTGCAAAGGATAGGGAGGTCACGATAAGATTGGATCCAATTCTTATAAGTGTTCCATATAATTGTCTCGGAAGTAGGGCGCACGATGAGTTCCTCTTCCAATTTTGCTTCTGGGTCAACCACCACGCCGCTTCCGTCCGGATTGGTCTTTAAACGGTAGTGAGTTACAACGGCACACTCTTTAGCAAAGCCTTCTACGTGGTCGGCCTCTTTGCTCAAGAATGATTTAGGGATGAAAAGAGGGAAGTAAGCGTTCACGTGACCTGTCTCCTTGAACATGCGGTCCAATTCGCGTTGCATCTTTTCCCAAATTGCGTAACCATAAGGTTTGATGACCATACAACCTCTAACGGCTGAGTTTTCTGCCAAATCAGCCTTGATTACTAGGTCGTTGTACCATTGTGAGTAGTCCTCACTGCGTGGTGTTAATTCTTTTGCCATTTATGCTAGAGTTTTTTATTTTCAAAATATGCGCAAATTTACGAAATCGAACGGGAATTATAGCGGTATGCTAAAAAAAAATCCCCCTACGGACAAAAGGCTTGCCGTTTTTTGGATTCAATGTCGTGCTTTCTTCGATTGGGCATCAGCCACAACCGATTTATTTCCCTGTTTTTGTGCCGTCAAACCATTTTGAGCGGTTGTGTCGTTGATAAATCGAGGCGTAGGTTTGGTGATTTGTTGGGCGTATTTCTGTTGGATAGAGTTGTTCCGGTTGGTGTCCGAAAGGGCTCTATCCGTTAGTTTTGCCTTTTGAGCGGCACGTTGTTGCTCCCATGGGCATTGAGGCAGTTGTCCTGCTTGTTGTTGTTTCTTTTCTTGTTGGAGGGAAGAACCTTTGCTTGTCATCGCCATTTGGGATTTTTGTTCATCCATCAGTTTGCTTTGAGGCTCTTGCTTATATCTCCATTCTGTGTTTTTATTGTTTTGTATGCTTTGTTGCGGGCGTAACTCTGCTGTCGTTGCGGTGTTGCTCGCCCTTGCCGTTCTTATCGTGTTGTTGTTTGTAAATGTAGAGTTACCGTTTGCACGGGTTGCTCTGTTTGTCGCATTGCTGTTTCTTTTCTGTTTATCCCCCGTAGTTCCTGAGATCGGGCTTCCCATCTGCCTTGGGGCAGACCATGTTTGGCGTTGAGAAGCAGACCTTGTGGTTGTCCATTGACTAAAACCACGAGGGAGAACTAAAAAAAACAGATAAGTGTGATATATATTCTTAGTTGTGTTTTCATGTTGTTTTCAGCTCTAAGTTTTTTCGATATGCTAATATATATGAAAAAATGTCAATAAAGAAGCGTTTCTTCTTAAAAAATGAAGAAGTGGAGGTGAAACTTTTGGTTGCACCTCCACTTCGATATTCTTCATTGGTCTGATAAGAGCGAGAGAAAAGAAACTTAGGAATTACCGCATTCTGGTATATCGTGTGTATTTCTTTGATTGTCCGTAGTTGGCAAAACAGCCTTGGAACTTCTGTGGGATTTTGAACTCCAAACCTATTTCGTGCGAACCGTAGTTGCCGTGGCGAAGATTACCGAAGAAGTAATCGTAGGAGTAGAAGACCGAAAGGAAGGAGAAGAGGTTTACTCCTGCCATAATGGATCCTTCGTATTGGAAACGGTAATCGGCCCCGACATAGAAGAGGTCGGACGGATGCCATTCATAGTCGAAGACATAGTAAAAATAGAGGCTCAACTGATGTTTCCATCTGTCTCTGTAGTTGTAAACGAAGTAGGAGGGGGAAAGTCTCCACCATTCAGAAGTTTGAAAGTAGTAGTTGGCATAGCCTGAATAGAGCCTATGCAGAGGTACATCCTCCGTCCCTTCCAATAGATGGTTGGCCGAAAATCCCAATTCGAAGTTTTGAAGCAGGAGTTCGAGGCCTGCTTCCGCGTCGGCTGCCGTACCTTTCGGAATGTCGAATGATTCAGCCGTGTGCAACGTGTTGGTCTCCTTGATTTTTTCTGCATCGTAGCCTCTGTTCATCAATCCGCCGCCCACACCGAAGTTGATGTAACTGTCGTCTCCTATGGGCACCATGAAGGCGAAGGTCAATTTAGGGTTTCGGGTGTATTGATACCCGATGTCGTCCGAAAGGAATGAGAGACCAACTTGAGAGTGGGCTCCCATAAAGAAGTATTTGCCACCAGCAAAGTAGGTTCTTGGCGCGCCCTCCAATCCCGTCCATTGAAATCGTCCGCCTAAAGTGAAGGTGGCGTACATGATTTCAGGGATGTAGGCTGGGTTCATATAGTTCAGTCTTAACTGTTTGTTGGTAAACAGCACATCCTCTTGCGCCGATACGTTGGTCAGGGCGCAAAGGGTAAGAATGATTATTGCGAGTTGTCTTTTCATCTTTGGATTGATGCTTTTGGGGAGGAGGAGTTTCCGCTCCTCCTCCGTTTTTTATCTGACTAAAGTGATGTATCCTGTCTTGATCTTTTTCTCCCCGTTTATGTAGTAGGTGATGGCATAGAAGTAGGTGTCGCCGAAGGCATCCTCTCCATTGTTCTTCTGTCCGTGCCAGCCCCAACCTTCGTAGATGAGGTTACCGATACGGTCGAATATCTGAAGTTCGTAGTCTTCCATAAACTCGTCTTCCGGAGTCATCGTGTTCGGTACGTCGAAGTCAGGATCGACAAGCAACTTGATTTTGGCTTCACCCACACAGCCGTAGGCGTGCTCCACGGTAAGCGTCACGTCGATAGGTTTTGTGAGTCGGACGAGAGAAGGCTCGTATTCGTGGTCTTCCTCGCTGTTGCCGTAAACGGTTTTACCGTCGCCGAAATCCCATCTATAAGAGTAGTTGTCGTCAAGAGCTGAACTGATGGCTGCCGCCAAATGTACTTCAAACGTATCACGGTTGAGGTGATAAATGTTGGAACGAATCAAAGGCGAAACCATAATGACAGGGTCAGGTTGTTTCACCGTGTTGATGGTGACGGATGCCTTAACCGGACATTGGTTCCTATCCACACCTGTGAGGCTCAAAATGTCAGATTGAGTAGGGGTGAATGAGAACTCGTCGCCTTCAGCGGTGGTGTCGGCAATGCTCCATTTGATGTTGTAGAGGTTGCTTGTATTCAACGAGATGGTGTTACCCAAGCAGATGTTGGTCTCTCCGTTGATGGCTGCTTCCGTCTTTTCGAATGTCGCAAATTTGAAGTCGATGGTCTCCTTGCAGACTGGCTTGTTGATGATTGTGGCAGTCATTGTTACATCCATCGCACCGTTCAATGCAAAGTTATAATCGTTGCCGTAGTGTGTCAATCCCTCGGTCACATTCTCCCATTCAATGCTGGCATTGCTTGAAGAAGCAGAGAGAGAAACCGTGTCATCGTAACAATAGATGTTTTTGATGGAGGTATATTCAAGGTCTTCCACCTTCATCATATTGATGTGTGCCGTATGCAATGCCTTGCATCCAAACTCGTTGACGACAGAGAACGGATAGTCGCCCGTGTAACCGATGTTGCTGTTCAAGTCCATACGTTGCGACTTGTCCAATCCGTTCCAAAGCGTGTCTGCCTTTTCGTTGATGCGGTGAGCCGCCATGATTTCAGCAAGCGAGATGTTCAAACCGGCACATGTGTCAAGATGGATGGACAAAGGTTGAATAGCCTCTTTGATCTCCACCTCAAATGTAGAGGATGGACTTTCACATCCGTTGATGACAGATTGGGTGACGAAGAACTTGGCACTCTTCCAATTGCTTGCATTCGTGTTGATGACGATGGAGTCGAGTCGTTCGTTGCTGTTTTCTGCATACCAGTTCAATCTTGCACCATTGTCGATGGTGTTGGCCTTGATGGTGTGGTTGCCCGTGTTTTCGCAGAAGATGAAACTGTCGTTGATGTTAGGCACTCTGTCATACTTCTCTTGGATGGTGATATGAAGTGTAGAGGCGTCACCTTGGCAAGCCTTGTAGCTGAGGCGGGCTTGGTATTCTTGTTGGCCTGCTGTTGCCGAAGATGGGCGGAAGTCCGGATCAAGGACGTTGCCCCTATTGTCGGTCCAAATCACTTCGTAGAGCGCGTTGCTCCATTTTGCCAAAAGTGGTGCTGTCGCCTCGTCCTTACAATAGGAAGTGTCGCTGACGATTGCTCTCTCCTCAATGCTGCTTTGGATGTTTACTTTATATTCTTGCAACATGGTTTGGCATTTGTCCAACTGTTGGCGGAATTTGTAAGTGTATTCTCCTGCATATAGAGATGATGGCTTGAGTGTGCCGTTTTTGCTTACAGTTTCGTAATTGTCATTTGGATCGTACCACAATACGACAGCATTCGGGTCAGAGGCTTGGAGTGATAAGGCTTCTGTAGGAGCATTTTGGCAATAGGCAGTGTCTCCATAATTGGTGAGGAGATCTGGTACCTTGTTGACCTTAATGCGTATTAAGGTGTCGATGCTACAACTTGCATCTTCTGCTGTATTGATGACGTTGCTTGCCGTCAAGCCAATCTCTTGGATTCCCTCTTTCTCGGTGATGATGAGGATGGAATCCATGTCATTGGATGTTTGGTTCCAAACGAAGTGGTCGGCTCCGTCTGCTTTGACAACGATGGTCTCACCCGCACAAACTTCATCCTTGTAATTCAATTGAATCTCAATCTTAGGTGCGTAGGTCAATGTCATCGTGTCTTTTGCCTCACAACCATTCACGTCCTTATAGTGGGCAATGAAGCGGCCGCCTTGTCGGATGGCGTTGTAGTCGATTGGAAGGATCGGTTCCGTGCGACGAGTGTTGAACAAGTAAGGTTCGGTACCTTCACTTACCAACCTTTGGGCGTATGCTTCAAAGTCGAAGAGGCTGCCATCGCAGACGGTCGTGTCTTTGAGCAACGGCTGGATGGCAGGGTGGATGGTAACTGTCATTGGTGCAGGGTCGCTGCTGCAATGGCTGTTGAGGGTCGTTTGTCGGACAAGGAAAAGTTTCTCTCCTTGTTTGTCGGTTTTGATAAGCAACGAGTCAGTGAATAGAGAATCCGGATAAGCGTTCTCCAAATCCAACCATTCGAGAATCGTGTTGTCAGAAGTGCCTTTGCCAACCAAAACTTGGACGCCTGTGCCTTGACAGAAACTGGTGTCTCCGCTGACAGGAAGAGGCTGTTGGTTGATGTTGAGTTGGACCGCATTGGCAGCAGTACATCCGTATTGGTCAGATATGACAACCTGGTAAATGCCCGATTGACTGATGGCATTTGGACGCTCTTCCTCTACACCATTTTTGGTTATGTTCTTGATTTCGTAAATCTTTCGCTCAGGAATCGATGCATTGCTTTCCATTGAGGCTTTCTTTACGAGTTTTTCCAAGTCGATAGTGGCTGGCGCACAGACGGCAGCAGGCTCGTCGATGTGAAGTTCGATGCTTTGGCGAACATTGACAAAAATCGTTGAGGCCTTGCTCATACATCCTGTGGCTCTATCTTCTTGCATAACGGTGAATCTCACATTGGTCACACTGTCGGTATTGACGATCGTTTGGGCAATTTCGTTGCCTTCGGCGTCAAATCTTTTTAGGTTGAAAACATCGTCTTGATATTCGACCATTATGCTCTTCTCTCCGCTGTTTTGACAGATGTCGATCGTGTCGTTCTGCAACGTTGGAGGGATAGGGTGAGTGGTAATCTTGATTGTTTCGTGGCTGTCACATGATTTCTTATTTGTGATGTGGTAAGAACCCGTCAACACAAGTGTCTCTTCTTTCGCTTCTGTCTCGCCAGTTTCCAAGTTGGCAATGAACGTAAGGATGCTGTCGTTGATGCTCTTGTTGTTGGCATCTGTCCATTGATACTCTGGAGTTGCTTCTCCCTCTTTATGATAAGCGATAAGGCGTACTTCAGAACCAGCGCAAAGAGAAGTCTCTCCCTTGAAGAGAAGGGTCGGCGCAGCGTGTTTTGCAATTTCAACGATGTTCTTTGCTTTACAACCAGAAATTTGGTCTTGGGCCTCAATTAAATAGTAGCCCTCTTCCGATACGGCATTTGAGTAGAGCAATTGGCTACCCTTCTTTTGTGTCGCGTCTGAATGGTAGATGCTCATCTTCAAATCATTGTTTGATGTAAAGAGATGGCCAGCCACTGAATCCAGATCGATGCTTTCTGTCTCACAGAGATGGAGCGTCTCTGCAAGGTTGGTTCGGATGGAATCCAAGATTTGGTAGGCAATCTCTGCCTTTTCACTCTCACAGCCATAGATGGTATCTCGTCTCCAGACTTTATAGGAAACGGACGAACCATTGCTCAAGGCGGCGTTGACTTTTAGAGAGTCGGAAACGAATGTCTCGTTTGCACCCATTTTGTCCCAAATGTATTCGTAGTTGCCCGCGATGAATTTAGGAGAAATAGTAGTGTCTATGCCTTGGCAAAGGTAGATAGGCATACTCTCCTCGAATGTCGGAATCTCTGGTTTGCTGATGAATTTGATGTTTACGTCAGCACTCGTCTCGCAACTGTTGTTGTCGGAATAGATGATGTGGTACAAACCAGACGCTTCTATTTGAGTGGAATCTGCTACGTTTGATGGAGTAGCACCTTCCATTTTGAAGATTCGAGCGATTTCTAATCCATATCCGCTAAAGGATTCAACCTTTCCTTCTTTCGCATATTTGGCCAAATTGAATCTCTCAGGCATACAAATGTTGGTGTCGCGCAAGGTTACATTGATGTGCTTGCTGACGTTAACCGTTACATTGGATAATTCACTTTGGCAAGTGATTTCCTTTGAGATATTCATTTGTTTTACTTGCAAATTGTAAATCGTGTCGTTGGCAATGGACAAACTCAACTCGTTTTCGTTGCTGATTGGTTGCATGTCAGCATCCAACCATTGAAGTGAGAATTTGGCTTTGTCTTCTTCCGAGCGTTCCAAAAGAATGGTTTCGGTCGTGTTGCCATTGACTTGGCAGAAAGCAAATGTTTGGTCTGCCAATGTTTGAGGTGTTTCGTGGATTTTGATCAGTTGTGAAAGGGTGTCAATACAAGCCGTGCCGTTGAGTTGGGCTATGACCATAATGGTCGTGTCGTTCATCAATCCTTTCTTGGT
The DNA here is from genome assembly GCA_024401455.1 of Paludibacteraceae bacterium. Classification (GTDB taxonomy): domain Bacteria; phylum Bacteroidota; class Bacteroidia; order Bacteroidales; family Paludibacteraceae; genus RGIG10190. The sequence continues at coordinate 76,952 of JAKSLA010000005.1, forward strand.
GAATTGTGCCGTGCTGTTCTCAACGATGTCGCTGCCTTCAAATTGCCAAACGTAACTGATGGCTCTTGTATCTCCTATAGCATTTAAGGAGAGTTCGTCCCCTTGACAAAGGATTGTACTACCCTCGATTTCGAATGTTGGCTTGTCGTGGAAGATAAGGGTGAATGTGTTTTGTGCCTCACAACCGGTCAATTTGTCGATGGCCGAAAATTCATAGACGATAGTGTCTTGGTGAGTTCTCGTCACATCGGTCAAGTTGACTATATTAGTGATGTTTCCATCTGCTTTGGCTATGAATGTTACCTCTGAATTCCATCTTTGGGCAATCGAGAATGATGCTTTGCCCCTATCGGCCACATTGATGTGTTCGCCTGCACAGAGTTCAATTACACCGTTGTTGCCGATTGTGCTGACCGTAATAGGGTCGGAGATGACGGCCACGATGGTGTCAAGTTCGCTGACACACTCCGTGAAGATATTTTGGGTGAATGCTGTATAGCGTTTCTCCTTGGCTGTGATGTTGAGGCTGTCACCCGCGATGGCGCTTGCGTATTCGCCCCAGAAGATGCTTGTCTCGTTTGGATTGGCATTTACATCTTTGGCTCCAATCTTAATTTCTGCCAAATCACCACAGAAGAAGAGCGTGTCCGAACCATTCTCGATGATAGGGCGGGAAGGCTTCTGGTTGATGGTGACGAACACGGTGTCGGAAGCCGAGCAGACCTTCTCCGCATCGGTGACGGTATAGATGTAGGCAACGCTGTCGCGACCCTCTATATACCCTAATTTCTCGACTTGCGCGTCGGACAGGTTGATGGCATTTCCGTTGTCGATTCGGGCATATTCGATTTGGATGTCTTGCACGTTCGGCAAATGAATGTCAGCCGTGTTGGTGTAGATGTAATTCTCCACTTCGTTCTTGAAGGCGATGGAGTCGGGTTGACAGATGCGCTCGATGTCGTCCATGGCCAATCGGAGGGCTCTGTTGACGGTCACCTCGATGAGGGTGTCCTTGTAGCAACCGGTCACCTTGTTGGTTTGTCTGATCGTGTAATGGATCTTCTTCGACAAACCGCTCACCTCGATGGTGTCGGTGTTGATCGGGGTCTCTATGACATCCTTTCCGCTTCTCCATTGGATGGTGAGGTCGGTTGCCGCATTGTCTTGCGATGGGTTGATCTTTGCGACGATAGGGTGCATGCCCGAATTTTGGCAGAAGGTCTCGCCTTCAGCCAAAGCCACTTCCGGAATGCGTTTCACGTCCATCTTGACGAAGATGGAATCCACGCATCCCCACTCCTTGTCGGTAGCGACCAACTTGATGTTCTCGCTCTTCTCCAACTGCAATTTTTCAGGGGCAGGGATTTGTGAGTGGTCCTTCCTGAACCATTCATATTTGTAAACATCGGAAGGCGCAATCAAGAGCGTGTCTTGGAATTGGCAGATGACGATAGGGTCAATCTGTTGGATGGTCGGAAGTTCGTGGAAGACGACGGTTGCGGTGTCAGAGAGGAAGCATCCGCTGATGGAATCCAACACTTCGATGTAGAATCGTTGAACGTCCTTCTCCGTCTTGATGCTCTTAGGGGCGATCTTGGTGGCGTCGTTCAACGTGTTCGGCGTTGTTCCGATCAAAGCCCAAATCTTGTGTCCGATGTTTGACTTGTAGTTGTTGTTGTTTCTGTTTGCCAATCGTCTCACGACCTCGTCCTCCAAGTTGACGGTCTCGTTGTGGCAGACGTTGATGGTGTCAGCGAAGCGTTGGAACTCGATGGAGTTGGAGATGTAGGCCATGATGGTGTCACGCTCGCTGACGCATCCGGTGAAGATGTTCTTCGAATAGACGGTGTATTCTCCGGAAGGGTAGATGGAGATGTCCAAACTGTCGCTGTTGCTGGAAGCGTTGTTCCAGAACAGTTGCGTTTTTGTGGTGTCGGCGTTGGTGTCAACGGCATGCAACCAGATAGGGGCATCGTCTTTACAGAAGAAGAGCGTGTCCAAACCGTTCTCGATGATAGGGCGGGAAGGCTTCTGGTTGATGGTGACGAACACGGTGTCGG
>JAKSLA010000050.1 GCA_024401455.1 Paludibacteraceae bacterium
TTGTATTCCATTTGATTACAAATATTAAATTGTACTTTTTGTTTTGTGGCCCATAAATTACGGCAACAAATATGAAGAAAAAAAAAGAGAAGATGGTGCACTAACTCGTTAATTTATATTAAATAACCATAGTGCTCCCAAACTTCCCTTATTTAGTATTATCGAACAGAAAATCAATATTCTGTTTTATCGCCTTTCGACGCCCATTGCTTGAAAGCCTCCAACGCCTCATCACGAAGCATTTGAACACGTTTGAGGGTACGGTTTTCTATTGGTTTATCCAGTTCCTCATAAATGAACGCATCATCAAATCCAATTTTAGCGGCGTCAAATTGATCATTTGCATAGTAATATTTACTGATATGCGCCCAATACATAGCAGAGAGACACATAGGGCACGGCTCGCAAGAGGTGTAAAGTTCACAACCTGACAAATCAAACGTACCCAATTTCTGGCAGGCATTACGAATAGTCATCACCTCTGCATGAGCGGTTGGGTCATTATTAATCGTAACTCGATTGGCCGACGCTGCTACCACCTCACCATCTTTTACGACAACGGCTCCGAATGGACCTCCACCTTCATTAACACTCTTGATAGACAAATCGATGGCCATTCTCATATACTGAGCCTTTTTCTCGTCCAAGGGCAAACTATCAGATGGCTGTTGATGATCTTTGTGTTCAGCACACCCGCCGCATTTGCCTTCAGAATTTACGGCACACTCCTTCTTTTCTTTACATGGACATTGTGATTCTTTGTTGTTGTTACTACAAGAAGAGGCAAAAAACGCACTCAATATACCTGATGTAACCAATAACGCTATCTTTCTCATCGTTTTATGATAAATAATAGGGGAAAATGTTGTTTTATGGATAAAGAAAAGCCGTAACTGATCTGTCACGGCTTTTCATATCATTGATTCAATAAACTGATTATGCTCCGAATGTGCTTGACTCAGCGTCTGCCAACTCAGGGTCGATAAGGATACGGCCACAGTATTCACAAACGATGACCTTCTTACGAAGGCGAACATCCATTTGTCTTTGAGGCGGAATCTTGTTAAAGCAACCACCACAAGCATCACGTTGAACGTAAACGACAGCCAAACCGTTGCGTGCATTCTTACGGATACGCTTGAAAGCGGTCAAAAGTCTTTGCCTCGATACCCTTTGCCTTTTCACGAAGTTTCTCCTCCTCTTGCTTTGTCTCCGATACGATTTCATCCAACTCAGCCTTCTTTTGATTCAAATCGGCTGTTTTGTCAGAAATAAGCATGTTGACTTTCTCCAATTCAGCTTGCTTCTCCTTGATTGTTGCATTGCTCTCGCGGATTCTCTTTTGGCTCAACTCAATTTCCAAACCTTGGAACTCAATTTCCTTCTCAAGGTTCTCAAACTCACGGTTGTTACGCACATTGTCCAATTGCACCTTGTACTTTGCAATGAGCCCCTCAGCATTCTCAATGTCCACTTTTCTTGCACTGACTGCTGACTCAGCCTCTTTAATTTCTTCCGTATATTTGGTAATACGCGTATTGAGACCTGCGATTTCATCCTCCAAGTCTTGAACTTCCAAAGGGAGTTCGCCACGCAAAGTCTTGATCTTGTCAATCTCAGACGCTACCAACTGTAAGTCATATAGAGCTCTTAGCTTGTCTTCTACTGAAATCTCTCTTGAATCTTTTGTTTCTGACATACTTATATGTAATTTATCGGATTTGTTTTACAACTCGAAATATAGATTGCAAATTTAGGATTATTTTTTGAAACAATCTCAAAAAATATCTCTTTTGTGAATCTTTCTGACTCAAAATGTCCTACATCGGCAATCAGAATCTTCTTTTCTGCCTCAAAAAATTGGTGGTACTTGAAATCACAACTGATATACACGTCGGCCGCCTCGCCTATCGCATCGTGTAAAAACTCTGCGCCAGAGCCCCCACATAGAGCGACTCGCTTCACCTTCTTACCTAACAGTTCCGTGTGACGGATGCCGCCATTTTCGACTATTCCCTTCAAATGACGCAAGAATTCCTCCTCGTCCATCTCCGTCTCCAATTCGCCGACGACACCCAAACCCACACGATCATAGCGGTTTTGCAAAGCAAAAAGATCATACGCCGGCTCTTCGTAAGGATGCGCCTCAACAAGGGCTTCTACCACACGACTTTCATCCTTCTTTTTCAATATGACCTCAATGCGAGTTTCCGGTTCGACATGGTCGGCTTCAATCTCCCCAACAAATGGACGACATCCTTCCGAGGCGCGGAATGTGCCCTTTCCATCCAGATTATAACTGCAATGGTCATAGTTGCCGATGTGCCCAGCACCAGCGGCATAGAGTGCTTGACGCACCTGCTCCGCCTGAGCCATCGGCACGAATGTCACCAGTTTCTCCAACAAGCCCCCTTCGGGAACCAATGTGCGACAATTCTTCAAGCCTAACTCCCGGGCAAAACGAGCGCTCACGCCATTACTCATCTTGTCTATATTGGTATGACAAGCATAGACGGTGATGTCATGCTTAATTGCCTTAGCCACACAGCGTTCCACGGCATTACGACCAATGATTTTCTTTAACTTACCAAAAATCAAAGGATGATGTGCTATGATAAGATTGCATCGTTTCTCAATGGCCTCGTCTATCACCGCTTCGGTCACATCAATTGTAATCAATACACCCGTCACCTCGGCGTCGAGCATACCCACCTGAAAGCCACTATTGTCATACTCCTCTTGATAGGCCAAAGGAGCAAAATCCTCAATATTTTTCGTTACTTCCTTAATCTTCATTTCTCTTCTTTTTTAAGATAATTACGCCGTATCGTGGACTCATGCCCAAACGAGCAGGGATACCAACGGCGCCCAAACCACGGCTCACGATGATACTCTGGTCACCAACGTCATATTTTCCGTCGCAATACTTAAAGCGCAAATGGGCAGGTGACCATTTGAAATTGCCAATGGAGAAACCGATTTGGGCAGAATGAGTATGTCCGGAAAGCGTCAGAGCATAATTCCGTTTGCCAGCAATACTATCGTCATAGATTGTAGGGTCGTGCATGAGCAAGATACGCACAGCGCTATCTGAAATCCCTTCGTCGCACTTGTCCAAGTCACTCATACCCGGAAGGATATAACCTTGTTTACCATTACTATACTCTACGCCTGATATGACAAGACTATCCTCGCCCCTTCGGATGATATGGGAGCGATTATTCAACAAAGTAAAGCCCAAACGCTCAATACCGCTTCGGATGCGACCTATGTTTTGCTCCTTCTCCTCGGGCGACGACCAATGGAAATAGGGCGTGTAGTCATGATTTCCCATGACACCCAATTTCGCATCACGGGAAGGTATTGTATGGAAAAGGCTGTCCCAACCATTCATCTCTTCGGGGAAGGTGTTGACCATATCTCCCGTGAACAGGACAAGGTCGGCATCTTCCGCTTTCAGCATATCAAACAACGGCTCAACCTGTCCTCGTGCATTCGAGAAACTACCTAAATGGAAATCGCTCACCTGCACTATCTTATACCCATCAAAAGCCGCAGGAAGATGGGCCACTTCCATTGTATATTCTTCTCTTTCGAAGTTGAATTTTCCAAAATAAATGGAATACATAATAGCAACAAACGTCACGCCTCCAACAAGATAACCGGCATAATGCAAACTACGCCATCGCCTCTTCGTCAACCGATAAAGCACGTCGATGTTGCAGAAAAAGAGTTTCGGGAAATAGATGGCACCCAACGTCGCCACAAAAGTCATCAGACGACAACTTGTTTCCGGCGAATGGATATCATTCACATTCATCAAGATCAGCACGGTATAAAGGGAGAAAAAGGCACAAATAGCCCAATGCAAAGCACAAACAGATTTACTTACGCGATTGCGCATAAATCTGAAAAACAAATAGACATCTGGCACTATAACCAAAAATAGAATAAGAAAAACAACAACTCCGTAAACTTGCATTTCTATAACATAAAGGGGCTTCTATAAATTCCCCCATCTTCTAATTTTACACTTTGAGACCCTTAAAAAATCTTTTGGCAAAGCATTTTTTAGGACGCCCCTATAATTTTAAGGGGAAAGGCACACCGTCCTCTCCCCTACTTACTTATCTCTGCTTATGCTTCTGATTCTGCCTCTGGGACAACCACTTCCTTGAAGTGTTCTCTCTTATTGAGCAGAACGACATTCTCAACGTGGTGCGTATGAGGGAACATATCCACAGGTTGCACAGCCACCACCTCATACTTGACATCCAACAAATTAAGATCACGCGCTTGTGTTGCCGGATTGCAACTGACATAAACGATGCGTTGAGGCTCAGCCCTCAAAATCGTATCCACCACATCCTTGTGCATGCCGTCGCGTGGAGGATCCGTAATGATGACATCAGGCTTTCCGTGATTACCGATGAACTCGTCCGTCAAGATTTCCTTCATGTCGCCCGCATAGAAAATCGTATTCTGAATATTATTCAGGCCTGCATTGACCTTAGCATCCTCGATAGCCTCAGGCACATACTCGATGCCGACCACCTTTTTCGCCATTTTTGAGACAAAACAAGCAATCGTACCCGTACCCGTATAAAGGTCGTAAACCAACTCATTGCCCGAAAGGTTGGCAAAATTGCGGGCCACCTTATAAAGTTCGTACGCTTGAGCACTATTGGTTTGATAGAATGACTTAGGTCCGACCTTGAACTTCAAGCCTTCCATCTCCTCGAATATATGGTCACGTCCTTTAAACACATGAACCTCTTGATCTGTAATCGTGTCGTTACACTTCTCGTTAATAATGTAGAGCAACGAAGTGATTTGAGGAAATTTATCGGCAAGGTGTCCCATCAACAAATCGCGCTTTGCCTTATCATCCTTAAAAAAGACAACGATAAGCATCACTTCGCCCGTACTTGCCGTTCGGATAATGATATTACGCAAAAAGCCTTCCTGATTACGGAGGTCAAAGAACTCCAATCCGTTGGCCAAAGCAAACGCCTTGATGTCATTGCGGATATCATTCGATATCGGAGTTTGAAGATGGCACTCTTCAATGTCAAGCACCTTGTCAAATTTGCCAGGAATGTGAAAGCCAAGAGCATTCATATCATCCACCGCCTCGCCCGACTTAATCACTTCTTCAGTCAACCATTTTTTATTGGAAAACGTGAATTCCAACTTGTTTCGGTAATACATGATGTTTTTGGAACCCATAATCGGAGTGATTTCCGGAAGTTCCACCTTACCGATTCTCGTCAAGTTGTTGAGTACCTGCTTCTGCTTATATCTAATTTGTTCTTCATAAGGAAGAATCTGCCACTTGCAACCACCGCAAGTTCCATAGTGCTTACAGAAAGACTCGCATCTCTTCTCGGCGAATTTATGAAACTTCACCACACGGCCTTCCATATAGCTGTTCTTCTTTCTTGTAATCTGAAGGTCAACCACATCGCCAGGCACGGCATATTGGGTGAAAATCACCATATTATCCTGCTTGGCAATCGCCTTTCCCTCTGCAGCAACATCCGTAATCTCAATATTTTCAATTATCGGCAGTTGTTTGTTCTTCCTTGACATATCGTATTCTTCTTGTAGGGACAAAAAAGACGAAAGTTTTAGATTTCGGCCTTGTCCTGTTAAACCTCATTTTTCCTGTGCAAATTTATGAAAAAATTTTGCTTGTAATCGCTATGTATATCATTCTTGAAAAACATTAACAATCTAAAATTGAATTATTTTTTCATATATGTTGCCGATTTCCTGCCCCAAATATCATAACACTTGCACTAAAATTCCACCAAGATTCTCATATTTTCCACTCTAATCAAAGATAAACACACTATATTTGCCATTGAGTCAAATGCTCACAAACCAAGAAAAAGACACAAAACAAATACTCAAAATTAGGATGAAACATTTAAACAAACTAAAGACATGGGCACTCATGTTGGCCGCTATGCCTGCCACCCTTTTTGCCCAGACAGTGAATGTTGACCTCGGAAAGGAGTACCAACTCATTCGAGGCTTCGGAGGCATCAACTTTCCCGCATGGGTTGGCGATTTGACAGAATCGCAACGAGCCACTGCATTTGACAATGGCAACAACCAATTGGGTCTCTCCGTTCTCCGTATCCACGTCAACCCTGACGAAAGCCAATGGAAGAACGAAATAGCAACGGCCCAGTACGCCATCAAAAGAGGGGCACTCGTTTTCGCCTCCCCTTGGAATCCACCCAGCAGCATGACTGAATCCTACAAGTCATCCAAGAGATTGAAACCTAGTTCATACGCAGCATACGCAGAACACCTGGCAAAGTTCGTCAAATTCATGAAGAACAACGGCGTTGAACTTTACGCCATCTCCATCCAAAACGAGCCAGACTACGGAGCAGACTGGACTTGGTGGGACAACAACAGCATGGCCGACATGTGTAAATTCTTGAAGGAGAACGCAAAATCCATCGGCTGCCGCATAATGGCACCAGAGGCCTTCCAATACAGCAGAAGGACAACCGACCCGATCATCCAAGACCAAAACGCTTGGAAAAACGTGGACATTCTTGCCACCCACCTCTACGGAACGCAAGTAAGCCAATTCAACTATCCACTCTACCAGCAAAACAGCGCTGGAAAAGAACTTTGGATGACGGAGGTTTACTACCCTAACAGCAGCAGCGACGCAGACACTTGGCCAGAAGCCCTTGAGGTGGCAGACCACATCGGTAACGCGATGGCTGTGGGCAATTTCCAAACTTATGTTTGGTGGTACATCCGCCGTTCCTACAGTTTCATCAAGGACAACGGCAACATAACCAAAAGAGGTTATTGCATGGCGCAATATTCCAAGTTCATCCGTCCTGGTTCTGTCCGCATCGACGCCACACAACACCCAGGCAACGACAACAACTTGAACATTTCCGCTTACAAGAAAGACAACGATGTGGTCATCGTCGCGGTCAACAGAAACACAAGCGCAAAGACCGTCACCTTCTCCATTCCTAACTCACAAATCAAAGAGTGGGAAAGATATGTAACCGACGCCAATAGGAATGTAAAGAAAGAGTCAAGCATTACAGGTAGCACTTCATTCTCAGTGACTTTGGATGCGAAGAGCGCCGTGACGCTTGTCGGCGCAGGCATGAAGGGAATGCCTAAAGTGGCCATTCTTTCCCCTACAGCGACAGACAAGATAGAAATAGGCGAAAAGGTTGAATTCAAGGCAGACGCATCTGACGATAACGGAACTATCAAATCAGTGAAGTTCTACGACGGAACGACGCTACTCGGAGAATCAACCTCCTCTCCTTATTCAATCATCAGCGATTTAGAGTATGGAGCGCACACGCTCAAGGCGGTAGCAACAGACAACGAAGGCAATGAAGTTTCTGCGTCCATCGCTATCAAAGTCACCCAACCGCAAGCCCCATTCGAAGGTACCCCTTATACCATCCCTGGTAAAATCGAGGCGGAGAACTTCGACCTCGGAGGAAACGGCATATCTTATTATGACACCGACGACGACAACAAGGGCGAAATATACAGAACCAAGGAAGAAGTGGATATCACCGCAGGTGGAGACAACTTCGCTATCGGATGGACGATTAAAGGCGAATGGATGGAATACACCGTGAATGTGGAGACAACCGATGTTTACGAATGGGTGGCCAATGTCTCTTGTTCCAACAATGACGCCGCTTTCCGCCTCTACATCGACGGTGAACCAATCACGGACAACATATCCGTGGAGAACTTCAAGAGTTGGGACACCTACTCTATCATAAGAGGAAAAACAAGCAAAATAGAGAAAGGACAGCATGTGCTCCGACTCGAAGTGACAGGTAGTTACTTCAACATCGACTGGTTGAATTTCAACTCAGAAACCGCTGGCAATCAAAACATAGCAATAGACATGAACAAACACCAAGGTGAATATACGGTCTATTCTTTGGACGGCAAAGGTGTTGGAACCGTCAACCTCAAAAACGATTCGGAAGTGAAAGTAGAATTAAAGAAATTAGGCATTCAAAACGGAACTTATGTGTTAACTTCCAATTCAGACACTTTCAAAGTGGAGATCATGGAGTAATCATAGATAAGAGCAACAAGCAAAGAGGGCGCATCTCACACAGGATACGCCCTTTTGTTGTTTTCGCTCAATCAAATGCCAATCAAAGCACTTGAGCATCCACCTTATGTTGCAGAATCTTTGAGTGCGGAGGCACGCTGTTGGTCAACCAAACATTACCACCCACGATTGTGTGGTGTCCGATGGTCACACGGCCCAAAATAGAAGAGTTGGAATAGACGGTAACGTGGTCTTCCAAAATTGGGTGACGCGGCGTATTAATAGGAGTACCCGACTCATCGAATGTAAAACTTTTCGCGCCCAACGTCACACCTTGATAAAGCATAACATGGTCGCCGATGATACAAGTTTCGCCTATAACGACACCCGTTCCATGGTCAATGCAGAAGTATTCGCCAATCTGTGCCCCCGGGTGGATATCAACACCCGTCTTCGAATGGGCCATTTCAGAAATGATACGCGGAATGACAGGAACACCCAACTTCAACAATGCATGAGCTATTCTATGGTGAATCATCACTTGGACAATCGGATAGCACAAGATTATTTCCGAATAGGCAGTCACTGCAGGATCTGAATGGAACATCGCATCCACATCTGTATAAAGGATGCGTTTCAACTCAGGAAGGCAATCTACAAACTGAAGTGCGATGTCGTCCGCATCCTCTTCTGTCATCGTCTCTCCCCGGAAAGCCAGAAAACTCTTGGCAATCTGTTCCCTCAACAAGACTCTCAAGTCGGACATATTCACGCCTATGTGATAAAATCTGCTATCCTCGCAACGACAATTCTTATCGAAAAATCCAGGGAAAATGACATAAGTACACAAATCCACGATTCGCTGCAAATCCTCCACAGAAGGCAACGACCACGATTTGCTCTGCATTCTTTTCTCTTCGGCGGAAACCTCGGCAAGAAGTTTCACATTCTTTGCTATAAGATCCATTTTATCCATAACTCCACTGCATTCTAATTTTTTGCAAAAATAACGAAGAGATTTGCTTTGGGCAACTCCACAAGAGAAAAAAGAGCATCATTCCGGTTTTAGTTAATATTTAGAAAAATAGATGTGATTTTTTCTATAAGGGAAGCGTTCTTCCATCTTTTTCTTTATTTTTGTTCTATAAAACGTTCAACAAAGTATAAATCAAACGAATAAAATGACACTATTTTCTCTTTTTAAAAACATTTATCCTTACGTCAAACCTTACCGTTGGCTTGTTTTTGCCACATTGGCCTTAACGCTCATCGGATCATTGACGGCGCAGGTAAACGCCATCGTCCTTGACAAAACGGTCGATTCCATCAACGCCTTGATTCAAAAAGGGAATGCAGAATGGATAGAAGCCACTAAAATACTCACCACCATATCAGTCGTTTTATTAGGCAAAGAGGTGCTATCCGCCATCATCACCTTCCTACGACAATATTACGGTGAAAAGATGCGCATTCTCATCTCCAAGGACCTCGCCCAATCTTGCATCGAAAAGATGCTCACTTTCCGCATGGCGTTTTTCACGGCAAACGACAACGAGCCGGGCAAACTGCAGACGCGTATTGACCGAGGTGTCGAGAGCCTGACCCGCACCGTGCAAAATTTCTTCATTGACATTTTGCCCCTCTTTACCAGTGCAATACTGGCACTTGTACTGATGTTTTCAGCCAATTTTTATGTGGGACTCACGGCGCTATTCGTCGTTCCAATCTATTTTATCATCACCCACTACGAAGCCCAAAAGTTAAAAGGATGGAGAACGCAACGACGTAGTTTCAGAGAATCGAAGAGCCACGGGATCATGAACATATTGGAATCCATCAATGTCATCAAATCCTTCAACAGAGAGCAAATCGAGGCAAGGAAACAGCTGGATTTGCAAAACAAACTAACTGACAATCAAATGGTCACAAGAAAATATAGTTTCTTGTTCAACGGCGTTAAAAGTTTTGTAGAACAAATCGGAACCGTACTCATCATCATCCTGACGGCCTACTTGGTATTGATAGACTACCCTGGCATGACCATCGGTAAAATCATGTACCACGTCATGCTGTTCAACAATGTTTCGGCTCCAATCCGACAACTCCACCGCATTTATGACGACATCAACGATGCGCTCATCTATGCTGAAGGATTCTTCGACATCGTGAAGTCTGACGACCAAATCGAATCCAGTGGAGAATACCAATCCAAGGAAATCAAAGGCACCTTTGAAATCAAGGGCGTTGACTTCACCTACCCTAATGGAACGAAGGCTTTGCACGACATCAACATGAAAATTGAAAGCGGCAAGATTACTGCCTTGGTGGGCCTTTCGGGTGCGGGTAAGAGTACAATCGTCAATCTGCTCGACAAATTCTACGCACCCGACTGCGGAAAGATTACGCTCGACGGCGTAGATCTACAAGACTACGACACGAAATTCCTTCGTGAAAACATCGGTCTTGTCTTGCAAAAGAATCACATATTCGACGGAACCATCGAGGAAAACATTCGCTATGGTAATCCGAACGCCACATTCGAAGAGGTGGTGGAGGCCGCCAAGAAAGCCTACATCTACGAGCAAATCATGGAGTTGCCGCAACAATTCGAAAGCAAGGCACTGCTCCTTTCGGGTGGCCAGCAACAACGTATCGCCATTGCGAGAATGTTCCTAAAGAACCCACCAATCATCTTCCTTGACGAGCCGACAGCCAGCCTCGACGCCATTGCTACCGAGCAGATCAAAAACAGTCTCGACGCCATCAAGAAAGACAGGACGGTCATCATCATCTCCCACAGCATTTCCCAAATCATCGACAGCGACGAGATTTACGCTTTGCGCAAAGGCCGCGTAGAGCAACACGGAAACCCTGACGAGATTTACAAGCAAGGCGGTGTCTATAAGGAGATTCTCGATGCTTCCGCCCGAAGTCTCAACATCGAGAAGATTGCGCATACCATCAGTTCGGACACAGAGAAAGGCGACAAGGAAGAAGCCTAAAAAAGCGTAAAAAAAGGAGGTTTTCAGAACAAGTCAAACCAAAGTTTCGTGACTTTGATATAAACAAGTTTGGGCGCTCCCTGAAATCCTTTTGCGCGCTTGGGACTTTTGTTTCTTGCCCGACAAAGCGAATTTCAGAAACTCCCTTAAACGATATTTAACCGGAAGCAATTCCATAAAATTTTTCATTATGACAGCACAAGACATTTTGAAACTAATTCAAAAAAATTCAGGAGCCATCTCTGGGTTGGCATCTTCCAACGATAAGATTGATAAAGTAATCGGACTAATCAACGCAAGCAGTTCAAAATCAAGCAGTCCGTTGAGCGGTCTTCTAAACCTTGCAGGAAGTTTCCTTGGGAAAAGCAATTTGGGAGGTAGCGACGCTGCCAATATCATTGTCAGCATATTGTCTCAATTGAAAGGCACCAATCTCAGCAACTTCAATGTCAACAACTTCGCAAAACTACTCGGTAGCGGAAGCAATGCAAGCCAACTAAAGAATGTTTTGACTCAAATCATCAACATCATCAAATAGTAAGATTCGAAGAAATGTGAAAGCCGTTGTAAGAAAACTTGCAACGGCTTTTTTTTGCGATTTCTCTCATTTATCGTATTTTTGCAATACAATACGAACATCGGAAACTAAATCAATCAATTATAAACAAGCCTGGCCCAAAGACTTTATCTTTATATCACCAGACGAAAAAAAATTAGTAATACATCATGAAGAAAATCATTTCTTATTTCAGCTATGCCTTATTGGCAATGGCATCAATGACTTTTGTTGCTTGTGACGACGACGATGACGACAACGAAGCCGGAGACAAAAAAGAGTTAAACGAAGAGAGTACGTATGCTCGTCTTGTGGCAAAAGTGACATCTGAAGCGCTTGCGTATGGAGACTTCATTGTGACTTTGGAGTACGACGGAACAAGCCAAACCTATAAAATGTCCGAAGCCACCCTGGTAGACAGTTTGGATTTAGAGGTTTTATCCAGTTTTGACGACCCCATCAAGATACCTGGCCGTGTTTTGAGCATTCCTACTTTCGAGTATAAAAACAAGCCCGTCAAACTTAGTTTCCAATACGAATTCAGCGAAGATGGCAAGCAACAAATCGCCAATGCGACAGAGGATGACAAGGCGGCAGACTTCGGTTACAACCTACAATTTGGATCATGCTCAGCAGAAGGCATATTCCTCTCTACGAATCCTACAGAAGAATTTTTCAGAGAAATAGACTTGGCCGGTTTCATGGATTTCATTGACATGCAATTGGAGTACCTCAACCAAGAGATCAAGTGATTCTTAAAACTGTCCTATTGTAAAAGTTGACAACTCGTCATCTACAAAACAGAGGCAAACACAAGAGGGTGTATCAAAACTAAACTTCACGAATTTTGACGCACTCTCTTTTTTGACCTATAGATCTCTAATTCACCCTTTCATTCATTATTCATCGACCCAGCCACCAACGATTCTATCATATCCGCATATTCTGGGCCAGCAGGTATATCATAATCCACATACAATCGTCTCCTTACAACAATCACCTTTTCCTGTTTAACAGGATTGTATCCTTCGGTCTCCACCTCTTTCAAATAGATGCCCACTCCCCTTCTTTGCCATAGAGGAAGTTCATTATAGTTGACTCCGTTCTGAAACAAAAACTGCTGTTTGAACTCCATCGACTGCCCTTTTATCATCTTATCGGCTTCAACAGGAGAAACGCCTTGCTTCCTCTGCAACCAATAGCAATGCGAATTAAGAGAATTTCGGTGGGCATCTTCCTGTCGCCATAAAAAGTAATCTTTCACTACCGATAAGGAGGGCAATGGAATGATACGACAATCAAAGACAGCCATTTTACCCAGCAGCAAAGAGAATTTCGCACTTGCTGTTCCTGCCAATAGGGAATTGAACTTCCTCACTTTACGTCCAAATGAAGCTTCATCTATGTGAAAGAGAAGAGAGATCTCATCGCTCTCGGTATAGCCATAAACCACTTTGAAACCAATATTCATCAGTTCCTTTACCGTCTCTACCATATAATCGCTGAATCGCTTGTCAAACGGCGCATCAAAATTGCCGTCCTTGTGCGTAAGGCGAGTGAACCCTCGTCCATCAATTCTTGCCACCACAAAAACATCAGGCGCTATAACTTGGTCGATGGAACTTTCATACGTTCTCATCATCTCATCAAATTCATTGAACTTCATACCTTAATCCCTCCATTCTGCCATTTGAAAATCATTTTCAGTCATCGACACATAAAAAATTTTATCATACCCCTCATCGTACGAAGGCAAAGCCATCTTTTTAGACGTAGATGGGAGGGCAACCTCTGGCACCCTATTCTCTCTCTTTTCGTTCCTTTTTATGCAATCTTTCAAGATGCTTTGGAAGTAGATGCCGATTACTTCATAGCCTTGCTCCACTGCTGCCGGAATATATCGTTGCCGGTCCGTCCGCTCCGGATTTGTATTGTCCACCACAAAAGAACGCCCTTCGGAAAAACATTTTTCCATTACCGACCTCTCACAAGACCTGCTTCGGAACGTATCCAGATTAATGTGTACATAATCGGTAAGATAGCGGTGATAGAATGACGATTTCCCACTGGCTTGTAAACCAATGAAAACCACTGCTTGTCTCTGCCTCTTTTTCTCAAATAGCAATTCCATAACGATTTACGATTTTTAGGTGTTGTTCTTTAATCATCTCACATAGTCCACTTCCAGTTACAAATCCGTAAACTTAATTTGCAAGATTCGGAACATTTTTTCTTCTTTATGCAAGAAAGCATTATTTTTACAGCCATGAAAGCAATACTTACAATCACTGGTTCTGACAGCACTGGCGGTGCCGGCATTCAAGCGGACATCAAGACCATCAATAGACTTGGCGGAAAGGTGTTGTCCGTCATTACCACGCTGACAATGCAGAATACGTTGGGCATCCAAGACTTCTACGATATTCCGGCCGAAGTAGTCGAAAACCAAATCAATGCTGTGGCTGAAGACATAGAGCCCTACGTGTTTAAAATCGGACTTATCCGCAACATCTACACACTTGAGGCCATTCTCCGCTGCATCCGCAGATACCGTCCGCAATGGGTACTCTTCTCTCCCGTCATCTATTCCAGCAACGAAGACATACTGATGGACAAAGAACTGGTGGAAAAAATCCAGCAAGAACTGGTGCCACTCTGCCATGCCTTGGTTCTCCGGAAACGCGACAGCGAACATTTTTCGGCAAACCGGATCATTGTTGCCGCCGACAACCACGGACGAAGCAACGAATTGTGCTCCACCATAGCCACCCTGCTCTGCCAAGAAATGACGCTTGACGAAGCCGAGAAAAAAGCTCGCCTACTGATTCCTAACGAAGTAAACACCGTGCTATCCGGACGAATCCTACAACTATACCAAGAATTTATGGGTATGCAGGAACAAGAATGCAAAAACAGCAACGACGTCAATTATTATGCGTCACGACTCAATGTCTCCCCTCGCTACCTTTCGCAAGTAACCCGCAAAGTAACAGAACAATCACCCAAGACAATCATTGACTCCACCCTGCTCAACCGTATAAAGGAAGAACTTCACTCCGAGAAAACGGTCCAAGAGATTGCTTATCTGTTAGGGTTCTCCTCGCAAGCTCACCTTACCAACTTCTTCAAGCGATTCACCGGCATTTCACCCACCGAATTCAGAAAATTCACGCATTTGTAACGTGTAAAACTCGGACATTTTCAACGCCAAATCAAGCCACCCGATTGGCAGGACGTCGTGTCATGCAAGACGACACCACGACACTGTTGCCTCGCTTTTTTTGAAAGATATACAAAGAACCACCTCTTATCACTTTGCCATATAAAGCGTCTGCGATGGGAAAGCAAAATCGAGGTTGGCCGCATTGAACTGACGAAGAATCTCCATATTGACCTCACTCTGCACTTGGAAGGCATCGGCACCCGACCTAATATAATAGACAAACAAAATGCCTAAAGAGAAATCACCGAACGTAAGGAAATAGGTGGCATAATTGTCGTTGACATCTGCATGGTTTTTCGCAATACCTTTCAATATTTCTTGTGCTTCCGCCATTTTTTCTGGTGTAGTTGCATAAGTCAAACCAAGTTCCAATTTAATTTTCTTAGCAGGAGCACGAGTGACATTCTCAATCATGCTATTCGTCACTTGTGAGTTAGGAATAACGACCTCTGTTCCGTCAAGCGTACGAAGGCGGAATGAACGCATTCCCACCTCACTCACATTTCCATCGTATCCACCTATCTTAATGCGATCACCTACCGAAAAAGGCTTATCCGTAAAAATAGTAAAACCACCGAAAAAGTTGGAGACCGAATCTTGCGCTGCCATAGCGAGAGCCAAACCTCCGATTCCGAGTCCGGCAATCATTGCTGTAATATCATAGCCCGCATTATTCAACGCCATAATTATACCAATGCTCCAAACAATCATGTTAAGCATCTTGCGGACAATTGGGAAGACATGCTTATCCATCGATCCTTCCGACTGCCGCATACGAGGGTAAACATACGTGTCCATCAATGCGTCAAACGTTCGTACCACGAACCATGTCACATTGAGTATAATCAGTGCAGTATAAATTCTGCCAATCCAGACTTCGGCCGATTCCGCAAGCGTCAACTGATTCAGAGCCAAATGGCTACCAAACAACGCTATACAAAAAACAAACGGCTCTTCGAACATATCCACAAGGATATCATCAAGTTTCGTGGTCGTCTTTTCTGCCAACTTCTTAACGAAGTTTCCAATCAACCAATAGACCAATTTCGAAACGGCAAGAGAGCCGAGAAACAACGCCGCTGCCCATAACCACTGTGTGGCCGTATTCCCTGCTAAAACGAAATTACAATCTTCCAACATATTTACAATTCTAAAATTATAACTACCAATTCAACATCAAAACTTGTCCCACGGTCAAATCGTCAGACTCCAAATTATTTCTTCGCTTGACACCTCGCATACGCACGCCATATCGCTGACAAATGGAATGAAGCGTATCTCCCTTCTTAACGGTATAAGTCGGATAATCCGGATTCTTTCTCTGTTTGCGTTCCAGGAACAAATACTCGCCCACCTTCAAGACATGGTCTTCCGTAAAATTATTGTAGAACCGCAGTTTCTCGATGGACAAGTCATGACGGCGAGACAAACTATAAAAAGTATCGCCCGACTTGATTACGACACATGGCGTACCATTCAACTTTCCGTTGACAATCTTAGGCTCAGACGAAGCAATAGTCTGCTCCTTTTCAGGTCGTTGAAAAGGAATGACATTGTCATGCAACGTAGGCACCACATCTTCGCCCTTCTTCAGATATTTTTCTGGATTTTGGTCATATTCATACAACTTATTTTGCTCTATGACAGCAATCAAAAGGCTTGGATATTTAGGATTGGTAGCATAACCACACTGCTTCAGCCCATTCGCCCAACCTTTATAATCAGTTATTTTCAACTCAAAAAGCGGAGCATAATGTTTTCTCGTCGTCAAAAAAAGCGAGTGGTCACGATACGAACCCTCGGCGTGCTCATAAACTCGAAAGCAGTCTGCCTTCTTATCGTCATCTTTCAAGAATTGCTTGCCATGGTAATCACTCGTACACTTGATTCCAAAGTGGTTGTTTGCCTCTGTGGACAAATCACTTCGACCACTACCCGACTCCAAAATACCTTGCGCCAAAGTGATGCTGGCCGGTATTTTATACATATACATCTCACGAATGGCAATCTTATAATACTGGTCTATATAGGCAATGGTCTCCGCCGAACGATACGATTGGGCGAATACGGATTGGGCACCCATCAGCGCCGCTACCACCAAAAACACATATCTGAAAGTTCTCATATATTCTATCTATGGATACTTATACAAAAATAGATATTATGGCATTGATTACCAACATTCAACATAGGAAATTGAAAAGAGTAGTGATTTTTATGGATGATATTATATCCATTTATACGATAGAGGGCTTCCGTAACCCGCCTAACAAATCGGCAGAAAAAACAAACCCTCGGAAACCAGCAATTCGTTTCCGAGGGTTAGATATAAAGACTAATCTTCCAACTTCTATTTTGCCAAAGATTCCGACAAATAATTCTCTATCTTTTTCTTAAGATCTTCCATCAACCATTTAGGTGTGGATGTTGCTCCACAAATGCCCACTGATGAAATATTTTCCAACAAAGAGAAGTCCAACTCGTCCAAATCCGATATCATAAAAATACGGTCATTGACTTTTCTACATTCATCGAAAAGCACCTTGCCATTTGAACTCTTTTTCCCGCTGACAAAGAAAACCAATTCATGTTTTGAGACGAAACTAAGGATTTTCGGAATTCTATTAGCCACTTGACGGCAAATCGTATCATTATACTCGAAATTGTCACAATTCGTGATTTTCTGCTTAATTTTCGCAACAATATCATTAAACCCGTCAATGGATTTTGTCGTTTGAGAAAAGAGCTTTATTTTCTTCGAGAAATCGATCTTTGCCAAGTCGCCTTCGTTCTCCACGACGATAGCATGACCATTGGTTTGACCCACCAAACCATTCACTTCAGCGTGACCGATTTTACCATATATAACAATCTGCGTATCCTCTATGCTGCTACTATCGAAAGCCTTCTTTATGTTCTTCTGCAAATTAAGCACCACAGGGCAAGTCGCATCAATGATTTCAATCCCCTTCTCCCGAGCCAACTCGTAAGTTTCTGGCGGCTCCCCATGGGCACGAAGAAGCACTTTCGTATTGCGCAAAGCATTGAACCGTTCATGGTCGATAGTAATCAAGCCCTTCCGAGAAAGACGATCCACCTCCATACTGTTGTGTACAATATCGCCCAAACAATACAATGGCGCACCCGACGTCAACTCCTCTTCCGCCTTCGTTATAGCCTTGACCACACCAAAGCAAAAACCCGAATTAGAATCTATCTCTACTACCATCACGCATTAGCCTTTGCCAAAGCCTCATTAAAACGATCAATCAACCATTGCTTCTGTCCTTCGATAGTCATATTGCCATTATCAAGCAACACGGCATCGGCAGCCTGCCTCAACGGACTCTCTGCTCTGTTTTGGTCGATATAATCACGTTTTTTTACATTCTCCAAGATATCCTCATACTTTTCCTCTTGCCCCTTCGCCTTCAACTCATCATAGCGGCGTTGCGCTCTGATTTCTGGAGATGCAGTCAAGAAAACCTTCAATTCCGCATCAGGGAAGACCGTCGTACCAATATCACGACCATCCATAACGATACCCTTGTCCTTGCTGTAGGCTTGCTGCTGAAGAACCATCGCCTTGCGCACAAACGGAATGGCACTGACGATACTCACTTGGTTAGAAACAGCCAACGAACGAATTTCATTCTCCACATTCTCTCCATTCAAGAACGTCTCGTTCTTCTTCGTCTCTTCGTTTAGGCGGAACTCTATCTTGATGGTGTCGATAACCTTTTGCAAAGCCTCTTCATCCACTACATCATTTTTGATTAGCCCCTTCCTTTGGCAAAACAATGTGACCGAACGATACATCGCACCGCTGTCAACGTATGCATATCCAACCTCCTTGGCCAAGTCCTTTGCCATCGTACTCTTTCCACAAGATGAGAAACCATCTATCGCCACTATTATCTTATTCATATCTTCTATTTGTATTTTTTCAACTTCAATCTACTAATGTTTACTTCTTGAACTCGTCCAACGACGTGGCCAAAGAGAGCGTAAACACGTTGCCGGCTGCGGCATATTGCGAATAAGCCACACCCAACTTAAACTTATAGACATTCAAATTCGCACCAAAAGAGAAGCCATTGAATGACTTTGTATCCTCCAAATCGAACTCCTGACTACGGCGATGATTGTAAGACGCCAAGACCGAAAAGCTTTTTGATGGAAGGAACTCCAAGCCTATCAAAGTATGACGCAACAACATATCGCCCCAACTGATATCATCCGTATCGGTCGTACTCTTCGGCGATTTGTAATAATCCAAATCCCAGCGATTGAGATCTGTGAACGTCAACGAAAAGCGGAACGGAGCATGCGCCAAACGCTTACTCAAACCAAACTGCAATTCCCAAGGAAGACGCTCCCTGTGATCAGATTCTTCGTCTTCATAATAGCCTGTCAACTGCACTCCGACGTTCTTCAGATTAAGACCTACCGTGAAATCATGCGTCGTATCGGCATAGCAAGCACCCACATCTACTCCGATTCCAAAACTGTTGTAGGAATCCATATACGAATAGATGGGTTTGAGAGCCATACCCATACGGATACGCTCGAACAATTGTCTTGAATAAAGCGCCGTGACGCAAACCTCTCCGGCCGAGAATTCTCCCGTAGGAATGTCCTCTTCCGTGTAACCGTCCAACGTTCCATAATTGAGGTAGGTCACACCGACCGCCCATGCGTTGTAACTATTGATGTTGCGGGAATAGGCCACAGACCCGTAGTTCACGTCCGACAAATAGTTCACATAATTGACGGCTATGGAATTGTTCATTTCGTTGTCCAGCAACGAAGGATTTTGGAAGGCCATATTTACATCACCATTCTTCAAGGAGACGTTACTACCGCCCAACGCGGCAACTTGCGAAGAGTTAGGCAATGACAAAAACTTATAGACATTGCGACCTCCATCTGCAAAAGCCTCAACGATTCCTAACAACGAAAAGACAAATATCAAATAATATTTCATGAATTCTCTTTTTTATTCGTAGCTCTTTACTCAATCAACATCCATTCTGCAACCACCCTTTTTTGAGAAAGGCAAAGATTCGAAAAACCACCCAAAAATAATAAAATCTTTGATTTTCACAAAGGAGAAACATCGTTGAAAATCGGTTTTTATTTGGCATCATGTTCGTTGAAAAGACCAACGCTTTGACTTCTGGAGTCAACGAAACGATGTTGCCGCCGTTGGAGGGAAAGACACAGACGGGCTTGCCTTCCAACCCAAGGGGATGAAAGACTTTTTTCAACGGAGAACTAACTATAAGGTTATAAATCAAACACAAAGAGTTCGTTACTATGTTCAAACGATTCAAAAAGAGTTATTGTTTCGTCTAAACATTTAGAAAGAGCTCCTCCCCCTTCTACAACGAAATAGCCATTTGTCAATACAATTCTCGTATCATAAATTGTTGTGAGGCCTCTTTTCAAAATAAATCTACTATCACAAGTACCCAATTCTCCCCCTGTACCAGTGAACTTAAACACATGCCTTAACGTCTCTAATTTTGTTGGGTCATTTGTTTTCCAGCATTGCGAACTTCGTAACTTTTCAGGGACTTCATTCAAATCTGATTGATTAATAAACAAATAAGCCGTGCAACCTTGCATATCAACGTCTTGCAATGGAGAATAGGTTGTGGTAGTATCAAAGATGTCAAAGTCGTTTTTTAGTGGCTGCGATGGAAATGACAAAAGCACAACCCTGTAAGAAAACAGGCATATCATTGCAATTATTCCAAGAAAAACACAAAATGTCTTTTTCATATCTTAAGAAATTGTTTAAATTTAGTTTAAAATCTTTTATATAAGACTCAAAAAAAACGAGTCGAATTATTTGATAAAATATTGATTATCAGTTTGATAAGTGGATGATTTTTCATATCTTTATAGTGACAAAAAACAAAGAAAATGAACAATTACCCAACAAATCTCACCGATAATCAGTGGAAAGATAGACAATAATTATTATTTCGCAAGTCCTATCCTATATAGAGGGCATTACCTTGAGGTGACGCATAGTATTTCGGAACGGAATCCTTTAGCAGTTAAACAATATCCGTTTGACTTATCAACGCTATCTCTCCATTCGTAAACTCAAAGGCGAGGCCATCATCCGTGGTGGGACATTCACAGAGCCATGCAATACGACCGTTGGT
The DNA here is from genome assembly GCA_024401455.1 of Paludibacteraceae bacterium. Taxonomy (GTDB): domain Bacteria; phylum Bacteroidota; class Bacteroidia; order Bacteroidales; family Paludibacteraceae; genus RGIG10190. The sequence goes on from JAKSLA010000050.1 coordinate 21,041, forward strand.
TTTGATGAAGAGTTGGGTGAAATCCAAGAGACCTGGCACCACATTCTCTCGCGTCACATTCTCACGCAAAAGACTATCTGGCAAATCAAGGTACTCCACAAAATCATCATATCCCTCCATATAATAATCCAATGTGGCATCCTTAATGCCCTCCCAACGAGTAGCATTGAGTTCTATGAACTTCTGATAAGACGCACGTTGTTTGTCGCTTACTGGCTTACCGTAGGTACGAATGGTCACAGGCATTGTGCAAATCTCTTCCGTCAGACGAACTACCACCTCTTTGCTCCATCCCGTCGCATCCTTGAACAGAACACCACACACCTCATCAATCACCTTCTCCTCGTTGCGGTAGTTTCTCAATTGCTCAGGCTGCATGAACTGAATCTGCGCCTCTGAAAGCAACACACCCATGTACGAGTCATTCCATGCCGTATAGCATATCCATCCATAATTGCCCGCTTTATCAATGTATAATGTTTTAGGCAAGACCGTCTGAACCACGATAGGTTGACCAGACGCCAACATCTCATCCACCTGTGCGGAATCTCCCACATAGGCGGTCAACATCATTTTTGAGAACGCCTCAAAAAGCTCCTCCTTTTTCTGCGTATATTCCGCGTAGGCCTTCTGTTGAACAGGGGTAATACCCTCTTCCGAACTACCCTCCAATTCAATCTCCAGATTCTCTAACTCACCGAAGAAATGGTGTCGCTCCAAGCCTTTCCATGAAGCTTCACAGTCGTGAACAAGGAGGCCGATAGTTGAATCGTTGATTTTGTGGAGGTATCGCAGTTCATTATGAGACATTACACGAGGCTCCGATTCGGAAAGTAGCACGGCTATGGTATCGTTTTTATTCCAACAAGCAGAAATGAGCCACCCATAACTACCATCTCTACAGATAAAAATATAATAGACCGTCATCAACTCACGGATGATGTTCTCCGTGGCAGTATCCTTCCGATGGTCTTCATCCAAATCCACCACCCTGAATATCTCCTCAAAGTTCCACCTGAAATAATCTAACATTACGGAAGGAACTCGCTTGATATATTGCTCCTCATTTTTCAGATAGGTTTGGTATGCGTTCCTTTGGATATCAGTGACTCCTTCGTGATTTTCATCCTGAATCCATAAATCGACTTCCTCAGCACTTTCAAACAGAGTGATCCCTAAATGTTTCCACCAAATATGACCACGTTCAAAATAGGATAACCCGTCCAAGCTTGAATCGATTATTTTCTTTGCCATTTTATATCAATTATAAGTTTCTTTAGTTACACCATTATCACTTTGTTGATCCTTAGCAACATTCGACCCAACAACATTACCCTTGACCTTCTCAACATCTTCACCTTAGGCTATTGGGGGTAATTAACGCTAAATTATAAAAAACTTGCGACATATACACCTCCCCCAAAATAATACTATCATATCACTTAACCGTACCCATCAATCTTAGTTAAACGGAATTTTGCCCCTCGTCCGAAGGACGATACCTCCATAACCATGTACGTCGTAGCGACAGCAGAGACGTGAAAGAGCACGCCATGGTACACATAGATCGTGAGGTCTGTCACCATCCGCCCCACTCACCCAGTCATCCATCTGACCGACTGTCCCGCTTCGCACCCCCGCACATCTAGCTTCGCTCTGATGTACGGGGTTATGATAAAGTAACGTCCTACGGACGTGGATGGATGGTGTATGACCAGTTTGGAAATACCCTTTTATAGATCCTTTGCTCTTTCCTGCCAGTAGTCGCTACGTTCACTGCGGAAATCACCGCCATTGAGCAGGTATTCACTTAAAGAATCTGCCGCAAACATCAGTTCATGTCCAGGCAAGAATTGATAGATCTTACCGTCTGCCTTTTGCACCATAACAGCATTGTCTATGCCCACTGATTCAATCACATAACAATCCATCGGGAAGTCAGGGAAATCTTCCCGCATACACTGAGTACGATCCACAGTGGAGCAATCTTCATCTTCATCAATTCCACATAATTCAATGCTACCCACTGAGATTGAACCATACTTTTGAACATATTCCACAAAATCCTTTGCGAACTCAACCTCCAATGTCTCAGCGGCTTGTTCAATTTCGTCAAGATCAACTTCACCTACTGAATAAAGTTTATCAACTTCACCCAATGATTTAATCACCTCAATGATATTCTGTCCCATATCTACTGTTTTAAATTAACGTCAGTTCGACGAAATATAACTAATTGAAAAATTGGTAATTAGCG
>JAKSLA010000051.1 GCA_024401455.1 Paludibacteraceae bacterium
CTCGTTTTTTTTGAGTCTTATATAAAAGATTTTAAACTAAATTTAAACAATTTCTGAATATGCTTTATCTTTCGGATGGATTTATAGAGATTGATATAGATGATGCAGAACTGCTTTACAGAAGAAGTTCGATTAATAGAGATTGGGACATCTCACTCCATAATGAAAAACAGGATTATTATTACTTTCAATTAACAGATAACCAATATTCTAACGAGAATATAGAGTTAGAATTGATTGTCGCATCATTTTCGTTACACAATAAACAATCTGCAGTTGTAGATAGTTGGATATTAGACGGGAATAAACTGCAGATATCTGCCCTTGGTGATGGAGTAAACGACCAGTCTCTTAATGACGACGGGTACTGCTACAATGGTAATTGGAATCCATACGAAGCTTTGTATATCTATAGTAAATTAGAACCAATTGCATGTTTTGATGTGTTTGTTCGATTTAAACTTATAAATCAGGGAGCAGACACATTGGAAGTTGAATGTGTTTTGAAGACTCCGATTAAAAAAGGCATCTTTTGTGAAGAAGAAGCAATAAGTAGCCTTGAAGAAGGCGATTCAACTATTCAAACAGGAACACCAGCCTATAACAAACTAAAACAGTATCTTGAAAATCGGTCTGGCACATTTGCACGCTGCTGCAAGCATGTTGGACTGATAAAAAAGTTTTAGCTATGAATGGCGAGAGAGCAGGAAACGGTGACAAATGATTGAAAGTTACTGCAATGGCGTCAAAAACACTTCTTAATGGATATTTTCGTTTCCTTGCTTGCACATCTACAAATTTTTCTATAATTTTCCACTGATTATCGGTGAGATTTGTTGGGTAATTGTTCATTTTCTTTGTTTTTTGTCACTATAAAGATATGAAAAATAATCCACTTATCAAACTGATAATCAATATTTTATCAAATAATTCGACTTGTTTTTTTTGAGTCTTATATAAAAGATTTTAAACTAAATTTAAACAATTTCTAAATGCCCCGTATGGAAAAACCGGCCAACGTGGGTCGATAGATCCTAAGTCAGAAGATTGCTCCAAAGACCGAGGGCCACTGCAGACATACAACTTTTTTAACACATAGCAACAAACAAATCAAAGAAATGAAAAAAAAAACAACAAATTTTTACTCATAGCCATAGCAATCACCTCTGTTTTGGTGTTCCGAATCTGTTGATAAAACAACACAAATAATTGCCAATAATTATCCGCTATTCCTTTGATTTCTGGTGAATTATTATTATTTTTCTGCAGTAAATAAAGGTCGGATTATGAACAGGGCGTTGAAATACTTGGTTGGCACTATGGCTATGCTGCCGAGCCTCTTGGTGGCGGAGGCTGAGGAACAGCACTACATCCTTACCGGAGATGGATTGCAGAAGGCAGACAGCAGCTACGAAGATGTGCGGTTTCTTACCGAGGAGGAGGTTCTTGGGTGGTGCGCACAAGAACCCGACTCGTTGAAGGACGAGGCATATACAAAGTACGGATTCACATGGCATTCAATATACGAGAGTATGAAAAGGGATTCGTTCGCATACGTTCCTTTTACTGTGGAAAAGTATGAGTATGAGTATCATAGGGATAGACCCCATTTAAAAGAATTCATGACATGGCGCATGGATGTGTGTGATTGTCCTTTTGAGGATCTTATTATCATTCACTATCGCTCGCCACAGTGGACATGGAATGCTCTGGCCGGCAGAGAGGGACTACTCCCTATCTGCAGAAAGCACAAGAAGCAGTTCAGAATGATGTTGTGGAGTATGAACTAAGATGTTTTGTGCATGATGAAACGGATTTTATGTGTTGTGACCCTACTGTCTAGCCTCTTGTCGGCATCTGCTCATGATTCGCTGAAAGAGAGGGTAGAGGAGCATTTGAAAATGGTAGAGAGGTATCGTCAGGAGAGAAGCTATGAGGTAGAGCCGGGAATATATCGTGTTGAATATCCAGACGATGACGAGCTTGAAATAAAGGATATAGAGGTTATCTATCTGCCGGAAGAAGAGGTGTTTGGGTGGACCGAAATGGAGACTGACTCGCTGTTGGACGAATACATGGGAGCCGGAGGATTCAACTGGTGCGGAATATACGAATGCATGAAGCAGGACTCGTTTGCCTGCATTCCTTTTGACGAGGAGCTGTATTTCAGTGGAATTTATGGAAAAAAATTCAGACAAAAGTTCGAGGAGTCGAGGGGAAGAAGAGGATGCGACTGTCCGTTAGAGGAACTTGTGCTTGTATATTACAATTCTCCGCAATGGACATGGCCTGCACTTGTGGGCAGAGAGGGGCTTCTGCCAATCTGCCGTAAACACAAGGTGCAGCTTATGCTGAAGATCTGGAAGATGAGCTAGATCCATGCCCGAGGAGTTGGAAAATCCGTGGGAAAAACTTTGTTTCCTACGGATTTTTTAGGTAATTATACACGTGTTGTCCAAACTGTATAAATGAGAAAACTCCTCTTCATCACCTACAACTGATGGCGTCAAAAACACTTCTTAATGGATATTTTCGTTTCCTTGCTTGCACATCTACAAATTTTCCTATAATTTCCCACTGATTATCTGTGAGATTTGTTGGGTAATTGTTCATTTTCTTTGTTTTTTGTCACTATAAAGACATGAAAAATCATCCACTTATCAAACTGATAATCAATATTTTATCAAATAATTCGACTCGTTTTTTTGAGTCTTATATAAAAGATTTTAAACTAAATTTAAACAATTTCTTAAAACAGTAGATATGGAACAGAATATCATTGAGGTGATTAAAATGAATTCTGCATGTTTTCAATGAAATACAGTATAGAATATGGCATCTTTTAAAAACGTTTTTTGTCAATTTCTCAGCACGGTTAATCAACATATTGCCAATGTGGAACTACGCTTGAAATCAGGGGCGATAGATGAGCAAATCTCCAAATTTCAGGATTCTGTCGGCAAAAAACTTCCGAAGGATTTTGTGGAACTCTATCGTTTGCATGATGGTGAGATGACGGCGAAGGGGCCACAACTTATGGCAGGGTTAAGGTTTCTGACTTTAGGGGATGTGCAAGGCCTCTACGAGGCGTATATGGAATTGGACAAAGAATTCAACCCAGTTGACACACTGCGGATTTCAAATAAATCCACTAGTAAGACAAAGTGGATTCCTTTCGCATCTGATGATGACGAGTGTTTCTTTGCTGTTGATTTGACACCAACAAAGGAGGGAAAAGTGGGACAGATCATAGCGGTGGTGGATAAAGCAGATGGACAGTTTGCCTATTTAATGGCTGATAGTTTGTCGGAATTCATAGAAAAGATGATAAACTGGTTGAATGATGGATCGCTTGTCGTTGTAAAAGAGGCGGATTCCCCTTATATTAGCGAAGAGGATGGCCATTTCTTCAATTCAATTCGTAAATACGCGGTTGTGCCTGCGGTTGAAGTGCCTGATAAAACGATAGAACTAAAAGATGAGTTTTGGCAAACATGGTATCAAACCAGCAGTATTTCCGCAAAGACATTGGCCAAGTTCGATGAAGATTTGTATATTAGCCGCAAGGATATTTCTTGTGAACCTTTGGCTTACATAGGGAACTTAAAGAAGCTACAAATTCTAGGTGGTTCCATTCGAGATTTTCATTGTTTAGGGCAGAATCCTAATATTAGTTTTTTGAAATTATGGGCAACGACCTTTGATGATGGAGATTTGTCTGTGTTGAAGGGTTGTGCCAATTTAAAGGAACTAACCTTATTTGTTCAATCTCTTAAGGGTATTGATAAAATTGGCACGCTTCCGAATTTGGAGATTTTTAACTTCGTTGGAACTCTAACGCCAGAGGTGAAATCATTTATAAAATCTTCTTCTAAACTTATTGGGATCCGCTACGAAGGAGTCTTGGATGACAATGCCTTAGACACGATCCTTTCTATACCCAATCTGGAGGTTTTGTCATTAAAAGGCGAGTTGCCTAACGATTTGTCTTTTGTCTCCAAACTGTCAAAGATAAAAGAGTTGGAAATCATTTCTAACACGGAGACAAGTATAGAAAACCTTGACTTTCTGCTTGAATTGAAAAATTTAAACTCCTTCAAGATGAACGCTTTGATAAAGGATGAACGTTCAATAAGTGAAGTCTTGAATTTGAAGAAACTAAAGACATTCAGTTGCCCCGTCAGCAATATTGACGTATATCGAAACAACACAAAACTGAAAGAGGTTGGAATTTTGGGACAAGAGAATCTTGATCTAAGCCTCTTAGAAGGCGTAAAAGGGATAAAATCAATTGTGGCATATTGTACTGATGAGTTTAAATCCGGAAATGGTTTCAAACTCTTGGCGAGAAATGTGAGATCCCTTCGTTGTGATTTTGATTATCGTTTATTAACCAAATGTTCGATATGGTATTGAGTTGTTAAGTAGATTGTATCTTCTAATGATTCATTGTAATTAGAAAAATGAAGTTTTGGACAAGTTAATTATTAATTGAGATGTACAATAAGATTGCTCAAAGTTTATATAAGGTTCTTCCTGATGAGTGGGAGGATTTGATATTGTATCCACGGTAAAGAAGATCAAGGACAAGGTTTTGATCCTTATATGTAGTATTAAAATAAAAAGAAATGGATATGTTTACATCTGATTTTTGGGATTCGCTACAATACAAGAAAAATGCTTGGTGTGGAAGTTTAAATGCCCCACTACTCAATTCACGTGATAAATTAGTGCTTGTTGTTTTAGATGAAGAAAAAGAAGGTATTCTTGAAATTCAAAAAAATGCATGTGATAAATATATACAAAATGTAGATTCCTATGTTGATAGTGTATCCGATGTGATATTGAATTATTATAAATGGCATTTTGAAGAAATAGAGAAAAAAGTTCGATTAGATGAAGCGGATCACAAAGATATTATTACAGATAATGAACTCTATAAAATGATTACTTTGTGGTACCTCTTTGTATGTAGAGACGGAAGTTATGGTTGGGCTTTTGGTTGTTGTTGGGATGTTGAAAATGGTTTGGCGGTCCTTTTGTCCGAGTCGGAACCTCGAGTGATTTCAAGAACACAACTTCAAAATCTACGCAAACTCAATGACCCAACCCTCGGCCTGCTCGTCCACGACTGCCAAAATTCCTGGAAAGGGTTGGAGCGCAATAGTTTCTTCGGCAAGTTGGAGAACTTGGAGATTGAGTTGGAAGGCAGTGTGGAAGAGGGCATTACCCCTGCGCAACAAAAGGCTTACGCGGCATATACGCAGAAAAAGGGCGAACTTTTTGAGGCGTTCTCAAAAATGATGTTGACCGCCTATGTGGGAGATTCCGCACAGGTGGATGAGATGTTGGCGTCTGGTCAACCTATCGTGGTTCAGACGGCCTTGCCTAAAACATTGTATATCGATAGGGAGGGCAACTATGGATGGATTTGTTACACCGAATGGAATCAGTCATATATGGGTGTCCTCTTGTCCGAGTCGAAGATTCAGTTGATGCAGCCGGACCAATTAAGGAACTACCGCAACGAGGAGAAGGTGATCGATGAAGTGTTTGGCGTCTTGTTCAAAGATTCGACGGGTTGGAGCAAGGAGGTGGTTGTCCGTTTGGCGGGAGCGGTGTGCACCATGCCTGTGACGATCCGTACCTATGGCAAACCTGTCAGCGAAAAGCAGCGTGCCTCTTATCAGAAGTTTATAGAACTCAATGCCACTCGTTGGGAGGGCATTCAGGATGCCACATTGGATTACTATTTGGAGGGATATGATGATTTTGTGGAGTACCTTGATTTGCCGGACAGCCTTTTGCGTGAGAATGTGACGCGAGAGAATGTGGTGCCAGGTCTCTTGGATTTCACAAAACTCTTCATCAAAACCAATGGCCGCATCGCTTGGCTTTGCGAATCCCCCACTACGGATGATGGGCTTGCCTTCGAGTTTACTTCAGGCGAGATTGAGTTGATTTCGCAGACTGAAATAATATAATCATATTTAATATCTATAATGAAAAAAGCAATGATGATGCATTTATTTTTGGGCGTGTTATTGTTGGGTTTGGCAGGGGCACTATTTGTCGCTTGTGGAAATCATTCAAAGAATAAAACAATAGAAAATGCCTCTCCCAAATATTATGCTTGGTCTCCTCGCCCATGCACACCACATAATTTCCATATTCGGACCGAATGGTTCTATGTGAAATATGGGAATGATCGTGCGGCGGGTGCCTCTTCTATTTTTTTTAGAGGCGGCATAGGAATGGACGAGTGTTGTCTTGACGATGGCATCTACGACACCCCTCCAACGGGTGTGGATATCACCTGGTTCTCCCAAATGGAACGGAAGTGCTATAAAGCGGAGATAGACTTCACGGAGAAGGAAATCGCTATGATTGACGCGCTCATGAAGCAAGGGTTTGAAATGGCAGGAGATCGTCGCGAAGGTGATGACCAATATGAAGCTAATCACACTTGGTACCGATGTTTTTTTGTCTGCTGCTTGCCCGGAGGAAAACTTCACTTCTATTTGGGTACGCCGTATGAACGGGTGGTGGAATTGGACTTCACCTATCAGGCCGAAGAGACACACGAACTGGACGAAAGTTTGTGTTATGGACTGAGGGGGATGATGCATAACGATGTGAAGTATTGGGAAGATGTCAATGATTTTTACGACGACTATCTCTATGAAGGCAAACATTACAAAGAGTTGGACAGCATTGCCGAGCATTTAAGAGATGCGATAAAATACCACAGAGAGCATGGAGTTCCCTATGATTTATGGAACGACTATTTCACTCGTTATGACTACCATATAGAGTTTGAGTGGGAAGAGGAACCGTTGGCTATCATTAGCGATCGGTGGTGGTTCGCGAATGGCGAAATGAGCCAACGATTTAGAAGCGCCAATCCGCAAAATATGATTTCTAAACCGACACCGCCAACCGACCTATATACTTGGTTCAAAGCATCCGACTTTTACGGCCATTTCAGAGTATTCTTTGACGAGGAGGAGACTTTTCGAATTTTCAAGCAAGCCTATTCAGAGCATCCGAACACCTCTGGCGTACTGAAAATTGTTGTGGTGGAAAATGGCAAAAGAGCAGAAGCGAGATTGCAGATGGGTGACGCTTCCTATCGCTTCGAAAAAGCAATGATAGAATTGGAAGATCACGATAAAAGAGGTAGGATATTCTCGAATTTTGAATATGACGAAGAGGGTGCGATTCCTAACCATTTTTGGTTCACAGGAAACTAACAAAGGCCTTCCGGAAAACTAACAATCAATATTTTAGATGGGTGTCGTTCAAATTAAATTTGAATTAAATTCAAACAATTTCTAAATTTGTCTCGGCATATTGCCCAAGAAACAAAGAAACACATAACCAACAGAACAAATGCAAATGAAGAAACGAATTATTTTAGCCTTTTCACTTCTCGCCCTATGTGGTTCCGCCATTGGAGCAGAAAAAATAAAAACGTATGAACCTCAAGTGAAGGAGGTTGACTTCGGGAAAGACGAAGCCGACTGGAACCGTATATACAACAAATTGAAGCAAGTGCGCTGGGACGAAGACAAACTAACACCAGAAGAGAAAAAACTCAACAAGAAATTCGGCATTTGGGAAGGATCCATCGGTTATTGGAGTACAACCGACGAGGGAGATGGCGGATATGAAGTCCGCATAGACACCATTATAGCTTCCAGTTCCTTGAAGAACCAAGGCAAATATACTTACAATGCCGCCAACGTCCAAGACTACTCCATCAAAAGCGTATGGTCGGAAGGTGTGAAAGGGCATGGCATCGGAGAATACCTTCTTTTCAAATTCCAAGGCGAGGCGCCACGAGTTAGCACCATAACAATCACCAACGGCTGTGTTCAAAGCAAAGCACTCTACGAAGCCAACTCACGCCCGAAAAAGATAAAACTATACTACAACGACAAAGCCGTTGCCATCTTAAACCTTAAAGACATACGAGGCCACCAAACTTTCGAGACCGACACTTTTGGTTTAGGTTACTACGACCCAACACCTTGGTCACTAAAATTTGAAATATTGGAGGTTTATCCGGGCACGAAATACGACGACACAGTAATCTCAGAGATTTATTTCGAAGGTCCGGACAAACCTCTCTGCTTGGCAAAAGGCTCAAAAGTGAAGATGGCAGACGGAACAACCAAGGCAATTGAATTGATAAAGAAAGAGGACAAAATCGCCATTCCATCGAAAAATGGGCAATTGAAGTCAGCAACCGTCTTGTGCACAGCCAAGGCCACGCATGAGAAATATGTGACCTATAAATTCGCCGATGGCCAAACGCTCTGCTGCACCCCTGACCATGTGCTGGTTTCCACCCGTGGCAATGTTTCCCTTGCCCCCGAACAATCCAAGCAATACAGCAACACCAAGGAAGTTCAAAAGATAAAAGTAGGCGACACCTTCCTAATCGACGGAAAAACAGTTGCCTTGGAGAGTTACTCAGAGGAAGCAAAAACAGAAGAATCCTACACCATTACGGAACTATCAGAAGGCGATGAATTCATTGTAAACGGAGTGACCGTAAAAGCGGAAATGAGAAAATAACGCAACACAACCTATACGAGGAAGGCGAACATGGAAACATGCTCGCCTTTTTTCATATCTAACCTGCTAATTACATAAGAAGATGGGAATAACAACAAGTTCCGTTTTAAATACTAAACCAATCTTTTTCAACACATTAAGCAAACGTACAAACTATGAAAATGTACAAAACGGGAATTTCACAACCTGTCCGCAAACCTTTCCTTTTCTGTCCGCTCGACCCTCTAACCTTGCCCTAACTTTGCATCGTCAACGGGAACAAACAACGACAACAAATCCCGAAGACGACAAACAAAAATTCTAAAACAAAATTCATTAACAATTAAAATTTAATCATTATGAATACAAAATTCTTTTTCTCAGCAATCGCAATGTTCGCAATCACTACAGTAGCAAACGCAGCAGCAGTTAAATCAGATGTAGTACGAGTAAATGAAGAAGTTGCTACAAGTGCAGTTATCAAACGTGCAGAAACAGTACGAGTAAATGAAAATGTTGCTACAAGTGCAGTTGTTAAAGGTGTAGAATCCAAGTCTGGAATGGAATTGGCAGCAAGAAGGGGGCCACACTTCCCGCCATACATCGTCGACACCGAAAAACCAATGGAAGTGGCAATATTTGGGAGTGGAATAAAAAGAGTCAGCGACACCGAAAATCCAATGGAAGTTGCCATTTATAACCCATTACGTCATTAAATCTTCTAAAAAAGACGACAGAACTAAAAACAATATTTATTAACCCTCAAAACAGCAAACATTATGAGTTTAATGAGTTTAAGTTTAATTATAATTGACCTTTGGAATATTCTCTTCGGATAACAGAACTTCGGAGATACAGCTAACGTAATATCGGAGATTGAAAAAAACAGATTTCACATCAACAGTATTAACCCTCAAAACAGCAAACATTATGAGTTTAATGGACATTTGGTATCTTATCTTCGGATAACGTAACTTCGGAGATACAGCATCCCCAATACGGGTAAACGGATTTACAACGAGCCACACGGCTCACAGTAACTAACATCAAAAATTCATTTTTTTACGGAAAAAGACATTATCACTTTGGGGTTGGGAAAATTTGGCTGGCTTTAAGCCTTTGCGGTCCAACATCATTTTTGCCAATTTTATTGACAGAAAAAAGGGAGGTTCTTTCAAGAATCTCCTTTTTTTCGCCCTCGGCACATCCGACTATTACTTTTAATCCACCGTTCAAAAATCCCCCATTTCATCGATCATTCCATGCAATTTCCGATAGAAGGCATGGCGGGTCAACGTCTGGACATTGCCCAAGACAATCAACTTCATGCGGGCACGAGTGATGGCTACATTCATTCGGCGATAGTCGGATAAGAAGCCGATCCTACCCTCTTCGTTGGCACGGACAAGGCTGAGCAAAATGACATCACGTTCTTGTCCTTGAAATCCATCAACGGAATTAATGGTAATCAACCGACGGAACGGCTTGAAAAACGAGCGTTTGTGCATCAACCTACGCAACAGAAACACTTGGGCCTTATAGGGTGAAATGATACCGAAATCGATATTTCCCTCCAAGATGCGCTCAGCCCCTATCCTACCTATATATTTCTCCATTTCATCGAGTAATCGATCTGCTTCTACACGATTTAGACGACCGGCACTCTGCTCTACATACTCCTCTTCCACCTCGTCGCCAGCCGTATCTATCCACTCAATTGGAGCGTCAAAATCCAAGATGCCGCGATGCTTCACTTCATCGGCAGCCACCAATTTGCCATCGTAAAACCAATCGGACGAAAAGCGCATAATGGCCTCATTCATACGATACTGAACGGTCAACAAAGAGACCGCCTCCGGTTTAGCCTCAACAATCTTCTGCATCAAGGTTTGGTCCAAACCCTTTCGCGCCGCCTCAACCGACTTTATAGTAGGAGGCAACTGGCAATGGTCGCCTGCCAATATCACGCGACTACATTTCGTAATCGGAATCCAACAAGCGGGTTCCAACGCTTGGGCTGCTTCGTCGATGAAAAGGGAAGAAAAGTGTATTCCGCGAAGCAAATGATGAGAAGATCCCACCAACGTACAAGCAATGACGCGAGCCTCGTCAAAAAGGGAATTTCGAATTTCCAACTCCAACCCTTCCGCCTCCTCTTTCAAGCGTTGGATACGATTTTGCACAGCCGACCGATCATCACTGCCGCGCTTTTTCTTATACAGTTCTCGAATCGTCTTACGGATGCCCCAAAGCGTATCATATTTAGGATGCGCCTCAAACTTCCGTTCGTAGGTAAACGACAACATCTTATCATTAACACGAGATGGATTGCCTATACGCAAAACATTCACGCCACGATCGACCAATTGCTCTGAAAACCAATCGACCGCCATATTGCTTTGGGCACAAACCAACACTTGTGTCTCGCGGCGCAAAGTCTCATAAACGGCCTCGACCAACGTCGTTGTCTTTCCCGTACCAGGAGGGCCATGAACGATGGCCACATCTTTCGCATAAAGGACTTTATTCACCGCACGCTCCTGCGACTGGTTTAGCCAAGGGAAACGCACCGGATAGTTAGATCCGAAACGAGCGGGAAGATTACCGGAAAGAATCTCTCGGAGTTCCGCCAAACGATTGTTTTTCGCCGCCACCACTTTGTTCAACGCCTCAAACATCGCTTGATAAGAGGTTTCATCGAAAGCCAATTGCACGCCCAACTGAGCCACGCCCTCCAACTGAGCCACAGAAGCCACACTTGGAATGGCAACTACCATTTCGGTTTCCGAAGCATAACTAACGGTCGCCGCCATCTTTATCTCCCGCACTTGCCCCGACATATCCATGGAAAAAAACGAGACCGGTTTTCCGAACTCAAAGGAGTGAGGATCTTCCGTCGCCCGTCTTTTCACCTCGATCACATATTGATTGAGCGTATTGAAATAAGAACGTCCCAACGAGACAGGGAACCAACAGATGCCGCCCGCCACCTTCTTCTCGACCGAAGACAAACCCGATTGCTGGGCAAAGCTCTTTTTGTCATATTCGTATTCTTCGCGGAGGAGCGACTGCTGATGCATCAAGTCCGCTATTGCATTTCGTGCCATACATTTCTCTATTAGCCAACCACAAAAATATTCAAAACTTGAGATATGGGCAAATGAAAACCCCTCTCCCGACAAGGAAAGGGGCTTACACAAAATCGTACGAAACGACCTATTTTCATATTATGATTCGCGGACCAACTCCATACCGTTATCCAAGAAAAGCGAGTGCTTATCTGCAGAAACAGAGAAGTGGACAGGCAACTCTTCTGCTACGATTTCAGCGCTAAACTCACCATTCTTGTAACACTCCACATATACCGGACTGGAAGAATAAGAAGTCTTCAACTTCAAACATTTATCCACACCATTCTTAACAATTTCGAAAGTTATGGAGTATTGCTTGTTCGTATATACGCCGACATACGCATCTGCCTCGTCTGACGACAAATCCGTCAACTGCTTCAACACGGGCAAATTAGCGTTTTTCTCCGAAACCAAATTAACAATATGAGGAGACAAAAGCATAGGATGGGTCGTTCCATTCAAGAGGCAGACCGAAACCATATCGTGATTATCCTTCTTGAAACAAACCACGTCGGCAAAGAAGCCATCCACGTTACCAGAGGCACTCAACTCATTGTCATCATTTGATTTACGGACAAAGCCGATGCCATATCCATCTTGGCAATCCGTCATCTTTGCCAATGATTCTGAAGAGATAATCTTTCCAGCCATCAACGAAGAAACGAACTTAGCCACCTCCGTTGGTGTGGAAATCACAGAAGACTCCCCATACACCGTTGACAAGTTGGTCTTATCGACCAAACTCCATACTGGACGCCTTTCACAATAGGAGTTAGCCTCGTCCTCTATTTCTGCCTTATAATTACCATCAAAAGTATGTTGCAAATTCAAAGGTTCGCAGATCATCTCTTCAAGCAATTTTCCGAACTCTTTTCCCGCCACTTGCTCTGCCACCATTGACAACAAAATATAGTTGCTGGCAGAAAACTGTGTCTTAGTGCCCGGAGCAGAAACCAATCCATTAGATTGAATCTTAGCCACCAAATCCTCCTTTGACATAGAAGTACGGTAATATGACCAATAATTTAAATCGAAGAAAATGTTGAAGATGCCGCTTTTATGCCTCAGCATATCCTCAATCGTAATCTTTGGGGCTTGGGCTATGGCAGGGAAGAATTCGCTCAACTTAGAATCCAAACTTAACTTTCCCTCTTCCACCAACTTCATGATGATTGTAGCCGTGTAAAGATTAGAAACAGAACCCAGTCTATAACAAGTCTCCTTTACATTAGGGGTTTCTGTGGCCACGTTGGAATATCCCCAACTACGCTCATACAACTCTGCACCGTCCTCAAAAACAGAAATGGCACCCATACATGCGCCGTTGCCTTCAACTGATGTAACAAAACTATCCAATTCAACAAGGTTCTTGGATGTAAGGTTTTTCGGCGTCTCTGAACATGAGGCAACAGCCAATGTCAAAGCACACCCCATCGCAAATTTGCAAATCTTTTTAATTTTACTCATACGAAATGTTTTTCCTAATATCGAATCATAATCCAAATATTAACGAAGCAAAAAGAGTGCCAAAAAATAAGGAAAGACTCATTACCGCGACAAGAAAACCGATGTAAAAAGCCGCCATTGACACACTACTACCAATTGTCATAACTCAAAAACCCATTTTAAGAAGGAAAAAACACCCCAATACAATCCGTCATTTCACATATTCTTTGTACTTTAGCAAAAAAATAATTTAAGGGACTTCTAAAAATTGCTTTGTGTCTTTGGGAAGAATTTCTCATACAAATTGACGATTGGAAAGGAGGAGCAGTGCAGACACTGCAACAGGCGGCTCAAAATTCCGCCCTACGACTGAAAATCATCAAGATGGCGACATGATTTTCCAAGCACACAAAAGATTTTCCAAAGGTCCCCAAATGTAAAATCAAAAAATCGGGGAACTTATAGAAAGCCCCTTCATTTCAAAAAGCAGACTATATGATGGAAAAGCACATTTTCGGCACGTTGGCCATGGCGCTCGCCCTCTCTTCTTGTGGCGGCTCCAGCACACAACAAACAACAGAACCCAATCAAGTTCAAGAAGCAACGTATAAGACACTCAAGCTTCAAAACGGTGTAAACGTCAGCCACTGGCTTTCTCAATCCGAGAGAAGAGGAGCCGAGCGCGCCAACCAAATCACCAAACGAGATTTCGACTCCATAGCCGCAATGGGCTTCGACTTCGTTCGTCTCCCAGTTGACGAGGAGCACCTCTACGACAAAGACTTGAATCGTGACGAAGAAGGTTTCCAACTCATGCACAACGCCATCAAGTGGACGTTGGAAAATGGCATGAACATCGTGGTTGACCTTCACGTTGTCCGTTCTCACCACTTCAACAGCGAAAATGATCACCCTAACACATTGTTCCAAGACCCTGCAGAGCAAGAGAAAATCGTAAAGATTTGGAAAGACCTTCAAAAGGATTTGAGCCAATATCCTAACGACCGTTTGGCTTACGAGTTGATGAACGAGCCAGTTGCCCCTACTTGCGAAGATTGGAACAAGTTGGTCGAGAAGATGGTCAATGGCCTCAGAGAGACAGAGAAAGAGAGAACGCTTATCTTCGGTTCTAACCGTTGGCAGATCCCACAGACATTTGACTCTCTCCGTGTCCCAGAGAACGACCCATATCTCGTTCTTAGTTTCCACTTCTACGAGCCAAGTTTGATTACTCACCACCAGGCACCTTGGACAGACTACTCTTTCTACAAGGGCAAAATAAACTACCCTGGCGTGCAAATAACAGACTCTGCCGCATTGGCAGCCTTGACACCTGAGCAAAGGAAGAAGATTGACTCAATGAACGGAGAGTACAACAACACTGTTATGTACGAGCACATGAAATTGGCCATCGACAAGGCAGACTCTTTGGGCTTGCACTTGTATTGCGGCGAGTTTGGCGCTTACCCATACTTTAT
Organism: Paludibacteraceae bacterium; assembly: GCA_024401455.1. Taxonomy (GTDB): domain Bacteria; phylum Bacteroidota; class Bacteroidia; order Bacteroidales; family Paludibacteraceae; genus RGIG10190. Next base: position 14,618 of record JAKSLA010000051.1, read on the forward strand.
CGAAAAAGAGATGCGTCTCCGCTGGTACAACGACATCTGCAACATTTTCCGCGAGCACAACATCGCCAACTGCCACTGGTGTTACAAGGGTGACTTCCCTATCGTAAACGAGGATTGTTCACCAAATGAATTGCCTGCAATTCTGACAAAAAAATAAATCTCACATAGAGTAAAAAGGAGGACTTCGGTTCTCCTTTTTTTTCGTTTCCAATACGATAGATTGCCGCTCCAAAGAGACGACAGACACTATTTAGTGGATTTGGCAACCCTCGGGACTGAAAAAAGAACAAAAAAATTTTTCAAAAAGAAAAATAAATGCGTTATTTGCAGTAAAATAAATAGGAAACAATAAAAAATCAAAATACAATGAATCAAATAATGAGATATGTGGGCATCATTCTTGTATTGTTGGGTGTGCTCGTATTAGCCCTTTACTATTTCGGTGTGTTCAGCAGCAATGGCGCATTGGGTACCGCAGCCGTACTTCTTGTAGCAGGTATGATTGGCCACATCATTTTGAACAAGATTTTCCAAGAGGACTAAATTTTCCTCTTTTCAAAAAAGGAGATTCCCGTAAAGAGAATCTCCTTACTTGCCTTTATATAGCCTCTTTGTTAGATATACGTATTCCTTTAAGAACAGATTTTGTTTCATGAAAATAAGTTTCTATATGGCATGTATGCTTATTGCGTCCATGGCCAACAACGTTTTCGCAAGAAATGTTTATTCTGAATGTCCCATTGAGAATCCAGACGATGTAGTTGCATTCTGCACCGAAGAGAATAATTTAGGAATCACCTTCCCAGCAAGGACAATTTCAGAGTTTGCCCCCGGATTTCCCGGAGGTGAAGCAGGATGTCTATCCACCACCCCATCCCCATCATGGTTCATCATGCAGATAGACCAAGAAGGAATGCTACAAATCACCATGGAACACTCTGAGCGAGAGGACATCGACTTTGCTTGTTGGGGGCCATTCAAAGGGAGAAGCAAATCTGACGTAATCAGCCAATTGTGCGCAGACCCAGACAAGCATTTCTACAATCCCGACGACATGTACATGGACTTCATCAACTTATGCGAAGCCGATTACCTCAAATTTATACAAACAAGTTCACGCCAATGCTTTGAAGAAAGAACAGGATTGCCAAGTTCGCCGGCCAATAGAGAATGGTACCTTCGCGAATGGGAGGATTGCATAGACTATGCCGAAATCACCGTACCAGACGACATATTGGATGCTTACAACAACTCTCAGTGGTTCGATCCTTCCGACCCTGGGGACTACGGAGATTGTTTCTTTCAAATAGACCCAGATAAAGTAACAATGGTCTCTTGCAGTTATTCATCCGACTACCGAGAGACTTGTACTATACCCTATGCACGAAAAGGAGAATGGTACATTCTTCTCATTACGAACTATTCCGAAGTGGCAGGAGACATCAACTTTAGAAAGACAGCGGGCACGGCAACGACCAACTGCAAGATCATCATCGACGCCACTTATAGCGGCAATTGCGAAGGCGACAACCTTCAATTTACCGTCAACAATGCGCCAGAAGGGGCTACTTTCAAATGGAGAGGTCCGAACAACTTTACATCTTCAGAAAAAGAACCAGTCATCACCAATGCGGCAACGAAACACTCTGGCACCTATTACGTTACGATGACCAACGACGGTTTCACTTCTGACGAGATCGAGGTGGAGGTTGTCATCAATCCTCATACAGAAAGAGACACAACCATCCTTCTTGAAGAAGGCCAGACTCTAATTTTCGGAGACAAAACAATCTCGGCGGAAGGCTTATACAAACACAACTTTACAAGCATCACCGGATGCGACAGTATCGTCAACCTCACCGTCAGATTCGCCGACTCCTTTGTGGAAGAGAAAATAACCATCTGCGAAGGCGAGGATCTACAATACTTCATCACGGGTATATCAAACAATCCAAGCTATACAATTAAATGGGAAGGCCCTAATCGCTACAGCAGTACCAACCGCTCTTTAAGCATTAACAGCATAACCCAAGACGCAGGCGGACTGTACATTGCAACCATCACTTCTCCTATGGGGTCAGTTTCGCTTTATCAATTGGCAATCACCGTTTTGCCAACAGACGAAAAAACAGAGAATGCAACGCTTGCCAACAACGGCACCATCACTTTTGGAGATTTGACCATCAAAGAAGAGGGCACTTATAAGCAGACATTTAAGAACATCATGGGCTGCGACAGCGTAGTCACCCTCATAGTAGCGAAAAACGACTCCTACCATGAAGAAATTCACATTTGCGAAGGAGTCAACTATGTAAGCAAAAAATTCTCCCGCAGAAACGACTACACCAGTTTCCAATGGACCGGTCCTAATGGATATAACAGTGAAAATGAGTTGTTGACAATAGAAAATCCAACGCTCAACATGTCAGGAACGTACATAGGAGCCTTCACCAAAAGTGACGGCTCCATCGACGACATCGAAGTAGAAGTCACCGTACACCCTACTGTCCAAAAGCAAGAGCAGAAGATCCTCATTGCTGGAGACTCTCTTAAATTCGGAGACAAAATCATAAAGGAAGGCGGTGAATATACCCTAAATCTCACAACTCCTTTCCAATGCGATAGTACCATCACACTCACCGTAGAGGAGATTATCATTAATCTTTCCAATACTGGACCTTACTGCGAAGGAGAGGAGATTCACCTTGAGGCAGAAGGACTTCCAGAGGAGATAGACTTCGAATGGATAGGTCCGGGATTCAAATCAAAGGAAGTAGCACCGACCATCGAAAACGCGAAGAAGCACAATAGCGGAGATTACGCCCTATACATCAATTACGAGGGCCACACGGCCAAAACGAAAAGCACGGAAGTTGTCGTGATGGAAAATGTAATGGAGAAAATCATCGAACAACTATCCTTCGGACAAACAATCACGTTCGGAGAACTTATTATCGACAAGGGGGGCGAATACACACAAACATTCAAGTCGGCCGAAGGTTGCGACAGCATCGTCACAATCGCCGTCCAAATGATATATGACGAGACTTCGCTGCTCCGCCCACACGATTATTTCTCTCCTAACGGCGACGGCATATTCGACACTTGGAACATTGAGAACATTGAGCTCTATCCGACGGCAAGAGTCAGCATCTATGACCGAAGTGGAAAACTGATCCGCAAGTATGATTCCGGCTACAACAACATTAACGGTTGGGACGGAAAAGATGTGAACGGCATCGACATGCCTTCAACCGACTACTGGTACACCATCGATGTTGACATGCTCGACAAGATATATGTCGGCCATTTCACATTGTTGAGATAACAGGACCAACAAATCAGTTTCAATCCCAGAAGTTTTCCCACTCTACTTCTGGGATTTTCATTTCCTTACATCAAAACGGATAGTCGTTGATTAACAAGCCAACAAAGGGGGCAAAACATATCAATCAAAGCAAATGCCGAAAGAAAAACTTTCATTTAGTTAAAAAAAAAGGCATTTTTACGATAATCTTTGTCGTTTATCGGAATTTTTATATTTTTGCATTCAGGAAAAACTGCGGAAAAGACATTTCTTTCTGTCTATCCGCCATTAACAATAAAGTCATGTCAAACAACAGTACAATAGTAGGCACAAAAATTAAGTCTATTAGAGAGTCCAAGAGCCTCTCGATTGAAGAAGTAGCAGAACGTAGTGGTCTTACAGCAGACCAAGTTAAGTTAATAGAGGAAGAGACAAGCCTCCCTTCTCTATCTCCACTCATCAAGATCGCGAGAGCGTTGGGTGTTCGTATCGGAACATTCCTTGACGACTCTGAGGCACTTGGCCCAGTTGTATGCAAGAGCAGCGAGCGTGCTCAAGGCATCAGCTTCTCAAACGGAACTGTTGACGCCCGCAAGAACATGGACTATTTCTCATTGGCAGGCAACAAGGCAGGCCGCCACATGGAACCATTCATAATCGACATCCTACCAGCAGAATCAAAAGACTTCACCCTTTCTGCTCACGAAGGCGAAGAGTTCATCTATGTATTGGAAGGCGAAGTTGAAATTTCTTACGGAAAAGAGGTTTACAAACTTAGCGCAGGCGACAGCATCTTCTACGATTCTATCGTAAACCACCACGTTCACGGTGTTAGCAGCCAAAAGGCTAAAATCATCGCTGTCATCTACACTCCAATCTAATAATCAAAGCCATCCACTTTCTTATAAAAGACATCTAAGATGCAACAACTTTCAGAAAGAACACTGGGTCAATGGCTCGAATATTGGGCAGAAAAGACTCCAGACAAGGAATATATCGTTTACTCAGACCGTGATTTGAGATTCACTTGGAAGAACTTCAACAAACGTGTTGACGACTTGGCCAAGGGTCTCATGGCAATCGGTGTAGAGAAGGGAAGCCACGTCGGCATTTGGGCCACTAACGTACCTGACTGGTTGACATTCCTTTACGCTACTGCTAAGATTGGTGCGGTATTGGTTACAGTAAACACTAACTACAAGCAGAACGAGTTGGAGTACCTTTGCGAGAACTCCGACATGCACACACTTTGTATCATCGACGGAACTTGGGAGTGCGACTACGTAGACATGACCTACAAGATGCTTCCTGAGTTGAAGACTTGCCAAAGAGGTCACCTCAAGAGCGAGCGCTTCCCTCACATGAAGAACGTCGTTTACATCGGTCAAGAGAAACATCGCGGTATGTTCAATACTGCCGAATTGCTTTTGCTCGGACAAAACATCGACGACAAAGATTTGAACGAGGCCAAGAAGAAGGTTTCTTGCCACGACGTATGTAACATGCAGTACACTTCGGGAACAACTGGTTTCCCTAAGGGTGTAATGCTTACACACTATAACATTGCTAACGACGGTTTCTTCACTGGCGAGCACATGAAGTTTACAGAGAACGACAAACTTTGCGTTTGCGTGCCTTTGTTCCACTGCTTCGGTGTAGTACTTGCCACTATGAACTGTTTGACTCACGGTTCTACTCAAGTAATGGTTGAGAAATTCGATCCGTTGGTAGTATTGGCATCCGTACACAAAGAGCGCTGTACTGCCCTCTACGGTGTACCTACCATGTTCATCGCCGAGTTGAACCACCCTATGTTCAGCATGTTCGACATGAGTTCCCTTCGTACTGGTATCATGGCAGGTTCTCTCTGCCCTATCGAATTGATGCGTACCGTTTCTGAGAAGATGTACTTGACCATCACTTCCGTATATGGTTTGACAGAATCTTCCCCTGGTATGACTCAAACTCGTTTGGAAGACTCATTCGAAGTTCGTTGTACTACCGTAGGTCGTGACTATCCTTTCGTTGAGGTAAAAGTCATCGATCCAGAGACTGGCGAAGAGTGTCCTGTAGGCGTTCAAGGTGAAATGTGCTGCCGCGGATTCAACGTGATGAAGGGTTATTACAAGAACCAAGCCGCAACAGACGAAGTTATAGACAAGAACGGCTTCCTCCACTCAGGAGACCTTGGTGTAAAGGACGAGGAAGGAAACTACCGCATCACTGGTCGTATCAAGGATATGATCATCCGTGGTGGTGAGAACGTTTATCCTCGTGAAATCGAGGAGTTCCTCTACAAGATGCCAGGCATTAAGGATGTTCAAGTTGCAGCAGTTCCTTCTAAGAAATATGGAGAGGAAGTAGGTGCATTCATCATCTTGCACGAAGGTGCATCCATGACTGCAGACGACGTAAAAGATTTCTGCAAAGGAAAGATTGCTCGTTACAAGATTCCTAAGTACATTTTCTTCATCAAGGAATTCCCTATGACAGGTAGTGGTAAGATCCAAAAATTCAAATTGAAGGATCTCAGCTTGAAGCTTTGTGCAGAACAAGGTATTGAGGTGATTTGATAAGTACTATTTGTTTATTTCATAAAAATCCCTTCGTCGAAAGATGAAGGGATTTTTTTGAATGTCTGCATGCCAACAGTAAACATCCAATTTGATAACTTTCATCAGTTTGGACGTTTACCATTGTTTCGTCGGCAAAAGCGACGTAATTTCAATTATGTTAAACCAAAATGAAATTCACTTATTGAATAGAAAACACATTCAGCAAATCAAAATACACATGAACATAAACCTTGTCGCCAACAGCAATTGGTGCGGTTACAGAATAGCACCTGTTTTGTTTTGCAGGTTTTCTATTTGCCATCATAACAACGTTCTCCTCTATCACCAGTAAAGAATCCAAGTCAAGAACACCATAATAAATGTCACCGCCATTGGTAACCGAATAATACAAACGGTTTCCAGCAATTGAATAGCGAACATTATCTAAACCGAAATCTATCTTTGTTGCGAAAACAGTCTTCGTATATTCTCCTGTCAATGGATCGAGTTTTACAAGACAGAAATCTACATTTCTCATTAGTGTTTCCGAATTCTGAACTTTCAAAGCATACAACATGTTGTTTGGTCCGACAATAAAATCAGGACAGTAGAAATACTCGTGTTCCCACATTTTTTCTCCTGTAAGCAGGTTGAAGCCCATTTCCATCTTGATAGTTTCCGATTTGAAATACAAAGTGGAACCAGCCACATACTTGCTTACCCCCCAATCGACATCTTTTACATCATAACTATTTAACAAATCGCCCTTATGGTTATAGAACATCAAGTCTGAATCCGATTCAATTAAAATAACAGGTTCAGTTCCAACTTTATAAACGTTTACAGACAGATGTTCCGCCTCTTTGTGTTTAATGTCAAATAAATACTCCTTTCCTCCATCGCAAACCGAAACAAACAACACACCGTCTTTTGCCTCTTTAGAAACCATAATATCTTCCGTTAGAAGAACGGTTTTTTCATAACGACCTTGTGGGGAAGGCACTATCTGGCCGTGAATAAAGAGATGTTCGCTTTCATCATTTTTCACGATGTGAATAAGCCTGTTCTTTTTCGAAAATGAGATTTTCTTGACGTTGTCAACTGCGTAAACCTGTCCGTCAATTTCGAAATGATCATTATAACAAATTGCTATTTTATCATGATACAGGCCAATATCGCTCACGCCCTCAAAAAGTTGCGGAGTTCTTATGCAAGAAGGAGTCAGCTCATCTCCTTTTACTCTTATGTTTATGTGGAGATCTTTCCACCTTTGTTTATAAGAATCAAATGCCTCTTTCTCAACAAACACAGTCGCATCGTAGGAGCATTGGTAAAATGGCGATTTAAGAATCTCAGACCGAGCTAAATCGATAGTGGGTGGAAATAACGCGTCTGAGGTTATATTTTTCAGACGACTACAATCTCTAAAAGCCTCACATGCAATTATCGCAAGGGAAGATGGGAAATGAACGTTTTCAAGTTTAGTGCATGATTCGAATGCTCTCGGTCTTATTTCGAATAATCCTTCTTCAAATACTATTGTTTTAAGCGCACTACATTTCATGAAAGCCTCGGGAGCAATATATTCCAAAGAATTAGGAAAAGTGATTGTCTTTAACCCTGTACATCCTTTAAACGCACCATATTCTATTCTTTTCACAGAGTTTGGAATAATCAGCTCTTTTAAAGTCTTGCAGTCTAAGAAAGCGTATTTTTCAATCACTTCGGTACCTTCGGGTATGGTAAACGTCTGAGCTTTCGATTCTGAAACTCGCAAACATATTCTTTTCTTTTGCCCGCTCTCGAAAGCATATAATACACCATCTTCCAACAAGAAGTGCTTGTTCTTGGGTGACAATTCAATTGTTTCGAGTTGTTTACAACCTTTGATGGCATCGGCTTCTATAATTTGTACATTGTCGCCAATAACAAGATGTTTCAAGGAAAGACACTTGTTAACAGCACCTTTTCTAATCGCTACGCATCCATTACCCGTTGATATTTTTTCCAGATTTTCGCATTGGCAGAATGTGTCAGTCCATATTTCTTCAACAGAATCGGGCAAACTGACCTCTTTCAAATTATTTGCCTTATAAAACACACCTCCAGAAGTAGCAGGGTATAGTATAGCCGTTCCTTCTATAGGACGAAAAGAAGTGATAGGAGATTTAGGAGGGAAAAGAGCCAAATTGTATTTCGCACCGTCTTTGTAATACAGCACACCCTCAACTGAGAGATTCGTTTCATTCTCCGCTTTCACAATAATCTCCTTTAACTCGCTACACTTGTCAACCGTATTATATGCTTTATCGAAATATACCGGACTTTCTCCTATATAAATTGTTTCTAACGATTTACAGTTACAAAATATGCCACATTCCTCGGCCTGAATATAGGAATCAGGTAAATTCACAGATTTCAGATTTGTGCAAGAATCGAAGGCATAATCTCCAATCGTCTCAACATTTTCGGGTAAGGATATTGTTTCCAAAGACTTGCAGTTTTCGAATGCCTCCTCCCCAATTTCAACCAATGATAATGGAAGTTTTATGTTTTGTAGTTTCAGGTAATCAGAGAAGAAATATTTGTCTATAACTGTTATTCCTTCCGAAACAGCCACCGTTTTCACTTTATTTTTTTGGTCATTGTCTAGTCCTGAAATAGCGTTACAAAAAAAGAAACGTTATGAAAGAAAAAG
>JAKSLA010000052.1 GCA_024401455.1 Paludibacteraceae bacterium
AGGATGTCAAGTTCGAGGTGGTATCTGATGATAGTTTGGTAATCACTCCATTGGAAAATGTGGTCGTAACAATAACCAAGCATAGCGAGACTGTGACATTTGATGGAAACGAGCATGTTGTATCAGGCTATGACTTCACATCAACTACAGACCTCTACATTGAGGATTATATGAAGTTCCACGGCACAGAGGCCGACTCAATTAGTCGCGGTACGGATGCCGGCAGTTACGGCATGAGCTTCGATGAGACGTACTTCACGAACGAGAATCCTAACTTCAAGGATGTCAAGTTCGAGGTGGTATCAACCGATAGCTTGGTAATCGATCAATTGGGTGGTGTTGTTGTAACAATTGTCGAGCATGGTGATAGTGTTGTTTACAATGGATCTACTCAAGTAGTTACTGGTTACGATGTTGCCATGAGTACAGATTTGTACAAGGAGACTGACTTCGGATTCTCCGGTAATGCAGCAGTTGAGGGAGTTGAGGTAGGTAAGTATTCAATGGATGTCAAGAGTGACGACTTCACGAATAAGAACCCTAACTTCAAGGATGTAACCTTCGTTGTCGTTGAAGATACATTGACTATCGTTCCATTGGATGTCATCCTGACCATCAAGGGTAACAAGCAAACCTTCAATTGTGACGGAACAGAACATAATGTTACTGGTTACACATGGATGGCTAACTCGAGATTGTACACTGAGTCCGATTTCATTTATACAGGTGATAGTGCCGTTGCAGGAACGACGGTCGGAACTTATGCAATGGCTCTTGATTCGGCTGCGTTTAAGAATGTCAACCCTAACTTCAATGTCGTAGCATTCATGGTAGAGAATGGCGCATTGGTTATCAATCCAGCGCTTACTCCTAAGCCTGAGATTGTTACCGAGTTGCTTTCTGCAGACTTCGGATGCAATCCTACGATTGTTGCTCCTAAGGTTGAAGACTTCGTCATCATTGATGAGTGTGAGGGTACAACGGAAGTGACTTTGACAGACGAAGGCGAAAAGGTGGAAGGTTGCATCCACTCTCAGACTTGGACGGCTACTTACACGAATGTCTGTGGTTTGGCTGCCACTCCGGTTTCTGTGACTTATACTTGGCTTGTTGATACAACAATCCCAGTCATAGCAACAAGTGCGGTGTCTGAATATAAGGGATGTGATTATCGAGTAGTAACGCCTACCTTCATGGTGTCAGACAACTGTGAGGGTGACTTTGAACTCGATCCTGATAGTGTGGTTACTTCAGGAGTCGTTGTTGATGGATATAACCGTACACAAACATGGACCGCTACCTACACCGATGGTTGTGGCAATGCGGCTGTCCCTGTTATTGTGACATACACTTGGTCAGTCTCTTCTGATCCGGTAGAGTTCTCAACCGTTGCTTGTGGCTCTTATAACTGGAATGGCGAGACATTCACTGAAAGTGGCGATTACTCTCGTGTACTTCAAAATACGGCAGGATGTGATAGCGTCGTTACAATGCATTTGACTGTCAATCCAGTTTATGCCATCGATACGATGGCCGTTGCTTGTGCATCGTTCACATGGTATGGCGAAACATTCACTGAGACTGGTGCTTATGTGAAGGAGTTTACCACGGCAGCGGGTTGCGACAGTATCCTTACCTTGCATTTGACTATCAACCCTGTTTATGCGGTTGATACGGTGGCTGTCGTTTGTGATGAGATGACATGGTATGGCGACACTTACAGAAAGAGCGGTGATTACACCAAGTCGTTTGTAACGGCTGCCGGTTGTGACAGTGTCGTAACATTGCATTTGACGGTTAACAGTACACAAGTCATCGAAGAGTTCGAGACGGTATGTGGCGGTATCTACTGGCGTGACAGATGGTTGGATCAAACGGGTATCTACACCGATTCGTTGGTGGCTTCTACGGGTTGTGACAGCATTCACATCTTGTACTTGAAGGTTAATACTTCGGTTTACCTCGATACGACAATCTTCGCTTGTGGCTCTTACGAGATGGATGGTGAGGTCTTTGTTTCAAGCGGCGACTTTATGGTTCATAGAATGAGTGAACTTGGCTGTGACAGCATCTTCAACGTCCACTTGATTCTCGGTGAGAATACTTACTCGCAATACGAAGATTCAGTAATTTTGGGTAGCGATTATCACTTGCTTGGATTCGATATCCCAGTCGAGGATTTGGACCGCATCGGTACTTATCTCTTCCGAAGCGATTTGGCGGCTACGACAGGTTGTGACAGCGTGGTAGAATTGAAGCTTGTGGTTTATCAACCAGATACGATTATTGATCTTGAGTGGATAAAGATTAGCAACGACGATTATTGCTTGGGCGATGACATTGTCGTCACTTACTCTTATACTTCAGGAAATCCTACTGATTATGTGGTTGAGTTTGGTGATGTGGCATCAGAACTTGGCTTAGAGAATTTCTCTGGTCGTGTGAATAAGGATGGTACAATCAGCTTCTCCATTCCAGAAGATTTCCCTGCGGGCCACTATACGGCTACGCTTCAATTGTTCGGTAATGGCCTTGAAAGCGCTAAGCATACATTCCAATTCGTTGTCAACTTGAGTAACGAGTATATCGTCAAGATGTGGACCGACGTCGTTGCTTGTAACAACGTTGAGGAGCGTTTCGTTGAGTATCAATGGTTCCTCGACGGAAAGATAATCGAGGGCGCTACTAAGCAATACTATTGCGATTTGGATGGTTTGGACGGAACTTACTCGTTGCGTGTAAAGACGGTAGAAGGTGAATACCTCTACATCTGTGGTAAGCACTTCGACAGAGAATTGGCTCCGTTCGCAATTACTACTTATCCAAATCCAGCCAAGGCCAACAGAGACTTCTCAATTGAGGTGTTCGGTTTGACCGCATCGGAATTGAAGCATGCTCAACTCTTCGTCTATACGGAGGCAGGCAACTTGGCATACAAACAATTGGAAGTTGATTTTGTAAATCGTTTGGCTTTGCCAGTCGGCAATTATGTCGCTATCTTGATCGTCGATAATGGTAAGAGCGCAAATAGTAAGATTACGGTACTCCCTTAATGGGGAGTGCCTTAAACACGAATGAAAAATGAAGAAGTGTTTATTGATATTGATGGCTTCACTGTTGGCTTTGCCTTTGATGGGGCAGAAGCAGTATGTGAATTTTGATTTGGGTGGAGGTATGCAATCCTTTATCTATGATCTCCGATTGGGTGCCAGTGCGACTAAGTCTTTGGGTTGGTCGGGCGACTTGAAATATGTCTATTTCTTCAACAACCATTGGGGCGCGGGTACAGGCGTGGGTATGTATCAATACCGGGCAAAGTCAAAACTTGATGGTGAGGACGTTCACCTCTTGTTTGATGAATATAACCAGTTGGAATATTACTATACGACAGCCTATCACAATTGGACGGAGAGACAGCGATTGATCGATGTGGAGGTCCCTTTGATGGCTTACTACGAGAAGACGGATTTGATGAGTAACGCTTCCTTGCTAATTGGTATGGGCGGAAAGGTGATATTGCCAGTGTCGTATAACTATCAGGTGACAGGTGGTTATTATGAGACGACGGGCTACTATCCGGCTTATAATTTGACGATTGATAAATTGGAACACCATGGCTTTGGCCGGGATGAGACTCCTTATAAAGGCAAGTTGGGTTCAAATGTCGGCTTTGCCTTGTGCTTTGAAATGGATTTGATTTATTGGTTCGATAATGTCGGCCTTTATCTTGGAACGTTCGGAACGTATGGGTTGACTGACATGACAAAGCATAACCAACTGCTTCGCGATGAAATGCAACGCTATAATGGTATGCTCGCCTCCGACCAAACAGACCACGTCTCGTTACTGAATTTTGGATTTAGATTAGGTATTACATTGCCTATAAATAGACCTGAAGGTGCTGTTTTAGGTTTCTAAATAATTGCGGAAGATGAAGATAGCAGAAGCATTGGCGTTGCGTGCCGATTTGGCAAAACGCATAGGTCAGATGGAAGATAGATTGCGTAATAGCAGTAAGGTTCAAGAGGGTGAAAGTGCCGATGAAGATGTGCATGAGTTGCTGAAGGAATTGTCTGCTTTGGTAAAACAGCAAGAGGAGATTGTTTATCGAATCAATAAGACGAATATGCTGACCGAAGTGGGCGGTGAAACTTTGACCCAAAAGATTGCTCACCGTGATATGTTGAATAGCCATTTGAAAGTGGTGAATACTCTTTTGCAACATTTGATGGGCCGCAATGACCGTTATTCCCGCTCTGAAATAAAGGATGTGAAGACGATTGAAGTGAAGGAGGTCCGTCATCTTTTTGATTCACTCTCTAAACAACTTCGTGAAACGGATACCGCCATTCAAGGCATCAATTGGAATGTGGATTTGCTGGACTGATTCCAGGAAAAGATAGTCGTTCCGACGAAAAGGGAATGGTGTAGTGGAGAGTGTACTAACCGTATTAAGGCGGATTCCTTAATGTTTTAGAAGTACGTCTTAAGGGCCGACAGACATAAGTTTATTGCGTAGGGCCATACAACGCACAAATGTACAGAGCATGACGCGAGTCGTCGTTTATATTGCACTACCAAGTACAGCCATTCGCCACGCCCTTGAGTGTCGGGACGATTCTTGTTGGTTGTTTGCCTGTTCCGATTTTTTTGAAAAACGAACCCCTGCTTTATCGAATTGATTTCTCGATCTTCTTCTCGATTTTCTCCTTTTCGCCTAATTTGGGGATTTCGAGTAGCAGCGCTTTCGACCAGTAAACATTGGCGCTGTCTTTTTCTCCCTTTGCCCAAAATGCGTCTCCTGCAATATCGTAGGCTTCGAACAAATTAGGGTTGAGGAGCGTTAGGTTTCTTATCTCCTTGTTGGAGAGGTCCCTCTTTTCGCTTAATGATTTTCTGATGGCTTTTTTCGTATGACGGTAGCCTAAGAAATTGCGGAATTCTGCTGTGTTGATGAGCGAGTCTTCTTTGATTTCCATCTCTTTCGTGTAAATCTCTTCCGAAGGGTTCGCCTCGTTGAATATTTTCTTCAAATCGTAGGCTACAAAGCGTCCTAATTGCCAATGTGAGGTAGATACCCACATCAGTCCTTTTTCGGGCTGAAAAACGACGGAATGATGTCCTATGAGCTGGTTGAGCGCTTTCTCGTTGCCTAATCCGATGTTCTCTCCGTCCATTCCTCTTGTGTCGCGTAATATTTCCGCTGCTTTTTGAGGGTCGATAGGGTATTTCTCCTTCAATAGTTGCTCTGCTCGTTTTTGGCGGTAAGGGCTGTCTGATGTTTGGATATTTTCTACGTTCCGTTCGTCGTTGGCAAAGGTCTCGCTTTGGTAATGGTTGGCACAGACGAGGGAGTTGCCTTCTGGTGCATAGAGTGCCGTCTTTTCTGTCGATTTCTCGATGATGGCGGCGCGCTTGTCGTTGGCCGAACCGATGAGGATGGATTCGGAAACGAACGTCTGGGCACTGTCGGCTATGGCAAATGCTTCGTCGATGGAGGAAGCGTATTGAAGGATTTTTCGTGCCAAAAGGGAAATAGGCATGGCCGATGAGGTGGGCATGTCCGATTTCGCAGCGTTGATGGTGACGGTTAATCCCTCTTCGTTCATCCCCGATAACACACCAGTCATTCCTGCCCAACCCACCATGGCGAATTTATGTCCGTGTTCTGGATTGTAGAAAGTAACGACTTTGTTCTTGGCAAAATCGTCGCCCATGTAGAAGTCGAAATTCCTGCCGATAGTCAGAAGAGTGTCCTTGCTGCAGTCGCCCCATGTGGCGAAGGAGGTGCAGCCTACGAGCATATAATCTTGCATGGCGTGCCCAAGGTCGTGTGCGGCGTGATAGTTCAACTGTCGTTCGTAGGGCGTGCCGATATAGTCAAATTCATGCGTGCCTTCTATCGTCGTGCCGTAGATTTCGTTTTGGTACTCTTGCGGGATGTAGTCTGTCAAGTTGCGGTTGTAGAAGACGATGAGGTGCTTTAGAAAATTGACGTAACTTTTTGAAGGCACTAATTCGTTTATTTGATCAACGAACACTTTCTCTTGATAGAACATCAGCTCCTTCTCCAACTTGCCTAATGCCACTCCTCTCTCAATGTCGGAACCCTCCACATAGACTTCCCATAGGCCTGTTTCGCTTTGCCTAATCCAGTTGTTGCCTATGGATCTGTAGCCATCTTTTTCGGACACTTTTTCGCCTCTTATAGTAGGCAATGTGGTGCTTGGCTCTTCTATGTTTGAAGTCGCTATGCAGAGGCCGATCATGGCTATTATGAATAGAATGATTTCTAAGAAAAAGAGTATGCTGATTTTTATGGCTCGCTTCATGAGTGTGAGATGACAGTTGTTAGACATTGAAATGGTGAAAACTTATTTTATCTTCATTCTTTCCCAAATACAGTCGGGAAGTAGTCGCCAGAAGAAGATGAGAATTTTGAATTTCCAGTCGATGACGGTTTTTCTTTTCTTGCTATTGATGGCTTTTACGATGTCTTTGGCCACATCTTCCTTTTGCATAAGCAGGGGATATTTGTCGCCTCCGAGGAAATCCGTATCTACGAAGCCTGGGCGGATGTCGGTGAAGCGGATGTTCAGTTTGTTGATCTTCGTTTGTTGGACCAATGCCTGGATGTAGGTGTTTTGGTATCGCTTCGTGGCGGAGTAGGATGGAGCAGCACCAAGTCCTTTGGTGCCCGCCACGCTCGAAATGGCGGCAATGTGGCCCGTTCCCTTGTTCTTGTCTCTAAAGTGTCTGAAGGCGGCTCCGATCATGCGTGTGAAGCCGACGCCGTTGGTCATGGCCGTCTTTATCTCTATCCCTTCTTCTAAATTCAAGTTTTGGCTGCCATAACCGGAACTGTGGAAGTAGAGGTCCATGCCCCCCAATTTTTGGATGAGACGCTCCAATTGAGCAGGAGCCTCCTCTTGGCAGATGTCGATGATTTCGTATTCCGCCTTGTCGGGAAATTGCGCTTTGAATTTGGCCAACTCTTCTTCTCGGCGGCCTGCGATGCCCACATTCCAACCTTCGTTGATGAGGAGTTTTGCCACCTCTTGCCCTATGCCTGATGTGGCGCCGACTATGATTGCTCTTTTCATTTCTTGCGAATTTTTGGCAAAGGTATAATTTTTTCGTGATATCATCTTATGCTTGGATGTAAGCCTATTGTCAATGACTGTAGTGACTACGATAAATCTGGCACCAAACAGAATCAACGAGATATGAAGTCAGCCCGAAATGGAACGCAAAAACTACCGGAAGTCGGCAGATAGAAAACAGAAGTGGCAAAACAAAAAAGGCTGCCGATAATCGACAGCCTTCTTATTTTCAGTTAAGTTTGAATTACTCAGCCTTACCCTTAGAACCAAGAACGTTAACGATCTTGTGAGTGTACATCTTAACCATCTCCTTACGAGCGTCACCACAATATTGACGTGGGTCGAAGTGGTCTGGGTGCTCAGCGAAGTGCTTACGAACAGCACCTGTAAATGCCAAACGAGAGTCTGAGTCGATGTTGATCTTACATACAGCAGACTTAGAAGCCTTTGACAACTCTGACTCAGGGATACCGATTGCGTTAGGCAAGTTACCACCGTAAGTGTTGCACATCTCAACGTACTCCTCAGGAACTGAAGAAGAACCGTGAAGAACGATAGGGAAACCACCTTGTGCAGCGAACTTTTGCATTACGCCCTCAAGAACGTCGAATGCCAATGGAGGAGGAACAAGCTTACCCTCAGCGTTGCGAGTACATTGCTCAGGAGTGAACTTGTAAGCACCGTGAGAAGTACCGATTGAGATAGCCAATGAATCACAACCTGTACGAGTAGCGAAATCAACTACCTCCTCAGGGTTAGTGTATGTGTGGTGGTCTGCGGAAACCTCATCCTCAACACCTGCCAATACACCAAGCTCACCCTCTACAGTTACACCGTACTGGTGTGCGTAGTCAACTACCTTCTTTGTCAAAGCAACGTTCTCCTCGTATGGAAGGTGTGAACCGTCGATCATAACTGAAGAGAAACCGTTGTCGATACAATCCTTGCAAAGCTCGAAAGAATCACCGTGATCCAAGTGAAGAACGATTTGTGGCTTCTCCCAACCAAGCTCCTTAGCATACTCTACAGCAGCCATACCTAAGTAACGAAGGATAGTTCCGTTAGCATAGTTACGAGCACCCTTAGATACTTGAAGGATAACTGGAGACTTCTCTGTAGCTGCAGCAGTTACAATTGCTTGAAGTTGCTCAAGATTGTTGAAGTTGAAAGCAGGAACAGCGTAGCCGCCCTTAAGTGCCTTAGCGAACATATCCTTAGTGTTCACCAAACCTAACTCTTTGTAATTAACCATTTTGTAACGTTTTTTTACGTGTTGAAAATATTTTGTGCAAATATAGGCAAATTTGATATAAAAAGAAAGAATTAATTTATAATCAAGTAGAGTTTTTCTATTATGGTGGATTTAATGATAAGAGTTAAGCCTGTTTTGTATGGACATTAGTGTGGTCGGGTTGGCCTTTTTGCTTGAAAATCAAATGTCTGGAATCTTAATTCGCGGTAGGACCGTTGCAGCGCTGTATTGGATAGACCTAATCTTGCCACGAATGCTTCATGCCTTGTGCCTTTCCCCAAGTGCTTGCTTATTTGGAATATCTGATTTTCCGGTTGATGCGTTCTATTCGTTTGCCCTCTCGTGATATGTCGCAACGGGTCCAGTTGCCGTGCTTGTCGTATTTATATTTGTATTTAAAGCCTTTACAGTCCTTGCTGATATGTCCCATCTTGTTGTATTCGAAATGACACAATTCAGCGATAGTCTCTTCTCCGTCGTTGGTTTTACAGTCGAACCAGACAAGATTGTCGTGCTCGTCGTAGCCAAGCCTCAACTCGGTGTGGGTATAGGATTCTTGTAGGCTGACGCTTATGAGTTGCTTCTTGACGTTGTAGGTAAGTCGGGTGGTGTGCATCTCTTCTTGGTCTTGGCTTGTGCGTTTGATGACCGAGAGCAACCCTTCGTTGTTGTATTCATAGCAGATGACGGTCTTGTTGCCCAATGTCTCTTTTATGACGCGTCGCAATGAATCGTATTCGTAGTAAGTGGTGTCGATGTGGTTGATGTGCGTGTTGGATATCTTCTTGACAACCAAACCTAAAGAGTCGTGGATGTAACTGTAGTTGAAGTCGCAGCGTGAACGGGCAGGCGCGGAGTGGTAGTTGTGCAACTCCTGTAATGTGTCGCCGTAGGCAAATGAGGTGATGTCTGTCTCTTCCATCAGTATCTCGTCGCCGCTCATTCGTGTGGTGCGCTTGCTCGAACGGTAAAGGTGCCCGTCAATGTCTATGTTGAAAGTCTCGACGATTTTCTCGAAGGGAGAATTCTCCGTTTGGGCGATGATGTAGCCTTTCTCGATGAGAATCTCCTTTTGGTAATATTCGCCTCTTTTGATGTTGACGTTTTTAGTTCCTTTCGCAAACTTTGCGTTGGCTTCGTTGTAATTGACAAGGAAAGGACTTTGCCCGCACTCTCTTACGAATCTTGTTTTTAGACTGTTCAATAGATCGTTTGAACGGGTGTCGGTAAATTCTTGCGCCGAACATAAAGTGGCGGCGAAGAGCGTCGCAATGATTGTCGTTAGAAGTTTATACATCGTTTTGCTGGTGAATTTATTTATTTCAAAGGGTGTATGGAGTTTGCTTTGACAAGCCTATTTTTGCTCTGCAAATATACGCTTTTTTTCTGTTGAAGAAAGAAACCATCCATAAATCAACGTCTTATGGCGAACTCCATCAATTCGTTTTTTTTTGTTGGTGAATTTATCGATGTCACCTTATGGTGGGCATTACGACAATCTCCCCTAATTTGGAGGTGAGTTCGGCCCGTACTTTGTCATATTTGGCAATCTCTTGGAAAATGGAGAGAGCCTCTTCGGGGGTTGTCTTGAGCCTGTTCATCAGTTCTTCTCGCTTCATGCCGATGATTTTCAATTTCAACCTCATGACGATGTTGGGGATGGATTTGGGCAATAACTCGCTGTCGTTCTCCACCTTTTTCGCCTTGGTGTGCATCTTGCTCATCTGATAGCGGTCGGAAAGCAGATCGGATGCCAATGCGCTTATTACAGGGTTAGGGTGTTGAGAGAAATATCTTGAAGATACGAAGTGTGCATTTTGCTTTTGTTGCTCCTTCGCCTCTTTTAGCATTTCACTGAAAAGTGGGTTGTTGAGGCTCAGTTGGTCTTTCTCCAATTGGTCGGCGATGTAGCCGATGACACTGAGGTCGCGAACTTTGCGTGGCTCGTAGTCTTCTTGGGTTGAGCCGTTCTCTTCCGCCTCGTCTTCCTCGGAACTGTCCACGTCTGTTTCCTCCTCATCGTCCACTACTTGCCATACGATTTGTTCGCCAAATCGAACGACAAACCACATGATCTCCTTCTCCTCTTCGTAGAAAAGGGTGTTGGTTGAAGGGACTGGGTCACTTTGTAATTGGCCGGGGTAATCTTCGGGTAGGAATAAGTCGGCCGGTGGCATATCGGTTGGCGTGGATGGAACCGTAGTGGAGGAGACAACCGTCGCCGTTTCGCTCGAGTTTTTGATGCGCTCGTACTCCCGTTCCATTTTACTCTTTCTCACCTTGTCGGTCTGGGTGAGAAGGACGCCTTCGTCCGTTTCCAAGATTTTGGCACACTCCTTTATGTAAACGGAACGCTTGATGGGATTAGGAATGACGGCAATGGTGCCCGCAATGTCGGTGATGAGTTGGGCCTTGCGGATAGGGTCGCGACGGCTCTCCTCCAAGAAATGTCTGGTCTTGAAGAGAATGTAGTCGGTCTCATTCTCGGTCAGGTATTTCAATACATCGGAAGCATTGTTCTTTTGGGCGAAGGTGTCGGGGTCGTCTTCGGGAGGAAGGACGACAACCTTTACGTTCAACCCCTCTTCCAACAGCAATTTGCCGTTCTTTAGGGCGGCATGAATACCTGCCGAGTCGCCGTCATAGAGCATCGTTACGTTTTTGTTCTCTTCGCTTTTGTCCTCGTCGGTCGAAGGGATGATACGTCTCAACAATCGGATTTGCTCTACCGTTAGGGCTGTTCCGCAAGGCGCCACAATGTTCTCGATGCCCGCCTGCACCATGGAGATTACGTCAGCGTAACCCTCTACGATGTAGCACTTACGTTCGCGAATGATGGCGTTTTTGGCGAAATAGATGCCGTAAACGATTTGGCTTTTGTGATAAATGTCCGATTCTGGCGAGTTCTGGTATTTTACCTGATCGTCCTTCTTGATGGCACGTCCTCCGAATCCGATGACCTTTCCAGAAATGGAATGGATGGGGAAGATGGCGCGGCCGTGGAATCGGTCTATCACATAATTGTTGTCTTTGACGATGGTGATGCCCGTCTTCTCCAGATATTCCAGTTTGAAGCCGTTTTTAAGTGCTTCTTGCGTGTATGTGTCACGTTTGTCGATGGCGTAGCCTAACTGGAATTTCTTGATGATGTCCTCCCTGAAGCCGCGATGGGCGAAGTAACTCATACCGATGGTCTTTCCGTCGATATGGTTGTATAGATTGTTGGTGAAATGTTTCTGAAGCCACTCGGTGACGGCCATGAGGCTTTCACGTTCGTTCTGCTGTTGAATTTGTTCGGGCGTCAGTTCTTTCTCCTGAATCTCGATGTTGTATTTCTTCGCAAGAAATTTGAGCGCTTCATAGTAGGAGAGGTTCTCCAACTCCATAATGAAGTTGACCGGATTGCCGCCTTTGCCGCAACCGAAGCATTTGCAGATGTTTTTGCCCGGGGAGACGGTGAACGAAGGCGTCTTCTCGTTATGGAAAGGACATAGACCAATGTAGTTCACACCCCTACGTTTGAGCGTGACATAGTCAGACACCACATCAACGATGTCGGCGGTGCTGAAAATCCTATCTACGGTGGCGTTGTCTATCATCCTTTTGTATTATTAGGGGCCTTTCGTATGCCGGCCTTCTCAATGATTGCTTGCGAGTGAAGTCGGTTATTTTCTGTTGTCGATAAACTTGATCGGCTTTCTGCTCATCTGAGGGAACATTATGGCGTGGATAACCTCTGGCGCGTCAAATTTGATGGACGGAGCCACGCGGATCTTGGCACGGAACAAATCCTTGATTTGCTTCTCGAACTTGTCCTGCTCTTCGATAGGAACGGTTGTTCCGATGCGGATGAGTATGTCGTCTGTTCCGATTTCGTTGGTCGAAATCTCTATGACGTAGTTGGCTACGCCCTTGATGTCGTCGATGACATCGTATAGAGAAGAAGGGTAGAGTGTCGTACCCTTGTATTTTATCATTTGTCCTTTTCGTCCTACTACCGAACTGAGTCGCATCGTGTTTCGTCCGCAAGAGCAAGGTTCCGTGTGGTGGTAGCAGAGGTCGCCTGTCTTGAAGCGGATGAGTGGCATGCCTTCCACCCCGATATGAGTGATGGTCACCTCGCCGGCCTCATCATCGGCAACCGGTTGGTTGTTGTCGTCCAAGAACTCGACAATGATAAGCTCTGGCTGAAGGTGGCCTCCTCGACCGGCTTCACATTCGGAGAATCCGGTTTGCATCTCTGTCGAAGCGTAAGTGGTGAAGAGTTGCAACTCTGGCCAACGGTCGTGCAACTTTTGACTCAAGGTGTTGAACGAAAAGTCGGTTGAACGGAGGGCTTCTCCGATGCAGACTGCTTTCTTGAGCGAACAGTTATGATAGTCTATGCCGTGAGCTTCGGCGTAGTCGATTAGTTTCATGAGGAAAGAAGGGACGGCCATGCAGCAAGTGGGTTGCATTCTCTTGATGGTGTCCCATTGTAATTCGGGAATTCCGTTACCCACGCGTACAATACCCGCACCCAAATCTACGGCTCCGAGGAAGTAGGCGAGGCCCGCCATGAAGCGACGGTCAACCGTGGTCATTAGTTGGATGGTGTCGTTCTTTGTCAAGCCGGCGTTCATGAAGGTGCAACGTTCGTTGTAGGCCAGACGGTCCAAGTCGCCTTTGGTCAAACCTACCGTCACTGGGTCGCCCAATGTGCCCGAGGTGGTTACGATGTCGGTGATTTCAGACATCGGGACGCAGAAGAAGTCTTTGTTGAATTCCTGCAAGTCTTTCTTGGTCGTCACAGGCACCTTTTGAAGGTCAGCCACTGTCTTTATTTCATCGAAAGAGATGCCGTTCTCTTTGAAAAGTCTTTGGTAGTAAGGCGAGTGCTCCTTGATGTAAGCCATTTGCTCACGAAGTCTTGCGTCTTGGAAGTCAGCGATTTCTTTTGCCGACTTGAATTGAATCTCGGGATGTCTATTCATGTTTTCTGCTTTTTATGCTGTTCCGTGTGGAATGTCCATGCGAATACAAAAGGCAAATTTAAGAAATTTTTCAAAAAAGGAGGTGGGTAGTTGTAGGGAAAATCGGATTATTCAAGGACTATTATGTTGCGCATAGAAAAGAAATCGTGCCCCCAAAGTATAACTTGATTTTCCCAACGCCCATTTGGTCTCTTTTTGAGTATGGCAAAGCCGTTTCTGAGTAATACCCCTATGGTTAAGTCTCAGAAACGGCTATGTTTTATGTCCCCAATGACTTGCATTTTGATAGTTCGAAATTCAGGGGGCGGATTTGGGCTCCATCACTCAAAAACAATTTGCTTGGTGGCTGACAATGTGGGTCCATCTTTCATCATGAAAGTGTACGTCATATTGTGTACTCTGGATAAAGTGGGTTCTGGGAAGCATAGGGAAAAACCGCTTGCACTCCATAGCATCTTATCCGTTTCTTTTATTTCCGTCCATTTTTGATAAAGGGGGTCTGAAAGCGAGTGGGGAGGCGTAACTTTGTACCCATTCATGATGTAATCTCCTAAAGAATAAAACAAAACCTTCAAAATGTCAGCCAAGTTGCTACCTGCTGGGTGGGTGGCATCGAAATCCATGTCAGAGGTGACAATCATTGAATCTATATATTGGGAGAGCATACGAGTGCCCTCAACACTGATGTTGCCGTTGAAACAAGTGTCTCCATAAAAAGATGCTATGGAGTCGAACATGTGGTGTCGTTTCTCCTCCTCCTCTTTTGTTATTGTTGTTAAGCCACGATTGGGCCCCAATGTATGAATTCCTTCTAATTTAACGTGTTGAAGATAGACGGAGTCGCCACGGACCTCCTCTTTCTCAAATTCTTCGATGATTAGTGTGTCGGGAATGACGTATACGTCGATGTAGTTTTTTGAGTAATAGGAACTATCGTTTCCATCTTCTATCTCGCAACTTGTAAGAAATGCGGAGAAAAGAAGAGTTGTGTAAAATAATGTTCTTTTCATTTCACTCAAAAACAATTTGCTTGGTGGCTGACAATGTAGGTCCGTCTTTCATCATGAAAGTGTACGTCATATTGTGTACTTTGGATAAAGTAGGTTTTGGAAAGCATAGGGAAAAACATCCATCTGCACACCATAACATCTTGTCTGTTTCTTCCATTTCTATCCATTTTTGATAAAGAGGGGCAGATAGCGAGTGGGGAGGCGTAACATTGTACCCATTCATGATGTAATCTCCTAAACTATAAACCAAGACCTTCAAGAGGTCTGCCAAGTTGCTGCCTGCTGGGTGGGAGGCATCGAAATCCATGTCAGAGGTGACAATCATTGAATCTATATATTGGGAGAACACACGAGTGCCATCCATACTGATGTAGTCGTTGAAACAAGTGTCCCCATAAAAAGATGCTATGGAGTCGAACATGTGGTGTCGTTTCTCTTCCTCCTCTTTTGTTATCGTTGTTAAACCACTATTGGGACCCAATGCGTGAATTCCTTCTATTCTAATGAGTTGGCAATAGACAGATTCTCCATAGACTTTGTCTTTTTTAAAATCGGCGGCGATTAATGTGTCAGGAATGACATATTCGTCGATGTAGTTTTTTGAGTAATAGGAACTGTCGTTTCCATCTTCTATTTCGCAACTTGTAAGAAATGCGGCGAAAAGAAGAGTTGTGTAAAATAATGGTCTTTTCATTTTTTTGCTTTTTTACTTCGCTAATAATATTATCTCTTTCTCGTATTTGTAATTCCACTCGTCGAAGCGACGGCTCCCTTCATCTAAATTGATGAAGGCTTGGATGTCAAAACATCCTTCTGCAAAATATCCATTGTTTTCGCCGTCCCATCCCCAATTGATGTGAAGGTAATTGTTGATGTAGTTTGTAGTGGATGACGTTATTTCATACGTGCCTTTGTCTGTATCCACTCGGTATGTTTCGTGTTGTGTCTTTGTCCTTTTATATCCATCTAACACCCATGCGTGTCCTTTGGTGTATCCCCACGTAATGCCTAAAAATTTTACTTTGTTTCTTTTCCCATGCATTAGTACAGGGTGCTTTAGATTTAATTGCCTTTTTACTACATCCCATGAATACTTCGATGAAACAACTTCATAGCCAACTTTTCTTAACCAGTTAACAACGTCATTGACGTCAGCTCCACTGTCACTACACCCATAATCCATATCAATGTGTTTGCCGATTGAGGATAGTAATGGCGGAATTTTGTACAAGTAATTATCGTTGGAACTCAAGTGTTTTTTCTTCCTTATGCTTGTGTAGGGATATATAACACCATCTATATCTTTGGGGTGCTTATGAAATGCGATAGTTTGTCCCACGGCAACAGCCCAGCATCCCACTTTGCAATGTTTGGAAGTGTTGCTGGAACATAATGGTACTTCTTTGTTATATGGATCTTGTTGCCCCCATGCGGTTCCCAACAACGGACCCACAATTGTGTCGTCGAGGATGATCTCATAACTTCCTGTATAGACTTTTCGTAAGGATTCCTTGGGTTGCTCCTTGATTTCGTTTTTTGCCAATTCCTCAAGAGAGTCTTTTTGAATTTCAAATTGCTCAATGGCGTTCTCCATATAGTTTTGTGCACACTCCAAGAAAATGGCTAATCCTGGGTTTTCCACATCTTCGGATAGGTTAAGTGCCCCATTTTCTACGCATGCCAAGACTGGACAAGGAACACGGTCGTCTGCACAAACCATTGCAAATCCTGCGCTATCAGCGTAATTAAAGACGTAAGCCAATGTGTCTGGCATAGCAAAATGCTCACTTGAACGTAGTTCAGACTTTTCTTTCGTTATAATCTGTACATTATAAAGTTCGCGGTTTCGTCCATAGCGCAGTCCGTTTTCGTCGAGCAGTTTCTTTGTCGCCCCATTTGCCAATTCTGCGGCCTCGTCAATGCTAATTGTGTGGTGCTTTGAATAGAGTGCTCTGTAATTAATGCTACTTTGTGAGGAGACACCTTCGTTTCTCTTTGTTGTGTTAAGTTGCAGATTTTCGTCTGTTGTTTCATTTCTCTCACATGAAGAAATAAGAAACAATGTGGCTGTTGCTACTACCCCAATTTTCAAATTAAACATCTTTTTCATTTTTTTTTTTTTTATGGTAAAAACATCTTCTATGGGAATCGTAAAAGCTCGAAAGGGAAACGCAAGGCCTTGCAACAAAATAGCCCTTAGCGAGCGTCGAAGTCCAATAATTGATAATGCAAAATTAGTGAATGTTTCTAATTCTGACAAGTTTTGTTCTGTAAAAGATGGTGTTTTAAAATGTTTTATTCGCATCTTGTTGGTTGTGATAAAGTTGTCTCGTTTGTATTGGTGGTCTGTAACAATTGTTGGCATTTGTGTTGTATAACATCATTTTATTCGTTCTAAAGTCGGCACTTATCCCTAAATTTGTTGTGAGATTTAGATATATTTTTGGTTGTTCTATGTTTTGTGATTAAAATTTAAAGTATGAATATTAGGAAAAGTATATGGGCAGTGGCTACAACTTGCGTAGCCTTCTCTACAATAAGTTGTGATGATGAAAGTACAACTCCGGAAACTCCCAAAAAAGAGCCGTTCCAAGTGTTGACGGAGGTCTCGTGCCAGGACTTGATTTCTTGCAAACTCAACTATAATATGGGTGATACTTTGCTTTCGGCTCAGATAAAGAAGGGAATGAGCGAGGTGGATTTGACCTTCGGCTACGACCCGTTGCGAGTTTGGGAGAAAGTCTCTATCGGGTTGGATGATTATCCCCGCAATTTCTTGAATATTGAGGCGAAGAAGGGAAAAATCATCAGTATGGTGGCTGACAAAGGCGCGAATGCTGACTCCATATTGTACAGCTATGATGTTGATTTGCGGGTGGTCTCCTCGCGAACGGTTACTTGGAAGGATGATGCGACGAAGCAGGTTTGCGAGAAAGAGTATCAATGGGATTCGAATAAATTGTCCAAGTTGACGATTACCACCCAAACTTTCTATGGCAGTGATTCGGTTTCGGCACCGAAATTGGACGAATATACGTTCTCTTATAAGATGGGCGGTGGACCTGTAGTTCAGTGGCAGTTCTGTTTCCCAATCATAATGGGCATGGACTTCTCGTGGAGTGGCTTTGCTGATTTGCTTTACAGCCCGAAGTCGAACGATGTGCCTTACTACTGCAAGGCGGTGCATTATCCAGATGCTAATGATAAGACGAGTGCATCGGCTGAAAAGGCTGCATATTCTATCTCCACGTCTCATAACAAGACGAATTCTTATTCTATCTTCGTCTCTTGTCAAGAGGATTCGGGCGCTTATTGGCAGAAGGAGTGCAAACTTACTTATTGACGGAGTCGTTTCTAAAAGTTAAGGCGGTGAGAAAATCATCGCCTTTTTTGTTCCTTGGTTTATAAAAAATAGCTTAACAAGCCCTTGCTGATTTTGAAGTATGGGGTTTGTTTTGCCCCATATTGTCGGTAGGAACTTTCGATGTTCTCCTCCATGCTGCCTTCGAAATCGAAAGCGTTGACGTGTTTCTGGGCCTCTTTGATGGCCTCCCATACGATGAGCGAGGATGCTCCTGAGGTTTTGTACTCAGGCAGGGTGGCGGGCACAAGGTAGTAGGCAGTCTCCGCATCCCAGCAAAGGAACAAGGCTGAATGAGTGTTGCCCTGCTTGTCTTTGACGGCGATGACTTTCCCTTTCTCCTGTTGTTGGGCGGCCGTGATGCAGCGGGTTACCAATTCTTGGGAGAGAATGTTTTTCTCTCCTTTTTGCTCATGGGCTTTGCAGCAAAATCGGTAAAAATCTTCCGCCTCCATCTCTTCGATGGAGAGTTCGTTTTTCAATGCTTTCTTAATATGCCTTCTCTTCGCGTCGGAAAATTGATGGAATAGGGCATCCGTGTCGCTAATATCGTCTATTCGATAAGTGTATCTTGTGGTTTGCCTAAAGCCCTTCCAGTTGAATGGTAGCCAATTAGAGAAAGAGTGGTGGAAGCATTGTACAAAAAAGGTAAGTTTCATTGCCTCTAATCGCTCGATGATTTCATCGTCGATTCGTTTCTCCGCACTCAATCGTTCGTCGTCGTTTTTGTAAGACGTTGGGCGAAACCAGACACCGTTGGTTTGCGTGAGTTGAGGCTGACAGATGAATTTGAGTCCCCATCTCTTTTTTAGAAAGTAGGGCATGGCCGCAGATATCTCTCCCGAGGAGTGACGGACAAGGATGACGTTCCATTCGTTCCTTCCACAAGTGGCGTCCAACCACCAGGCTTGCGAGAAGAGCGGAATGCTCTTTTCTTGTTGGCATAATTCTCGGTAACTATCTTTGTCTGTCATTTTGTTTGTCATTTAGAAAAACTTCTCAAAGATAAGATTTTCCACCTTAAAATCCGAACAAGTATGGAAAGCATAAAAATAGGGTAGGACGAAAATCCCACCCTATTGTGCTATATTGTTGGTATACAAATCAATACTCAAAGCTGCTGCCACCGACAAACTCTCTCAAGACGGAAGTCATAGGAACTTCGTTGTCTGGCACGTTGATGAAGTAGCGCAAGAACTTGAGCAGACGGAACGCTTCGGCATATTCGTCGCAGTCGCAAGGCACTTCCAACAAGATTGGCTCTGCATATTTCTTGATGACCGGAATCTCGAAAAGCAATGCGGAGTTGAACATCGCATCGGCGTTTTCCTGGTAAGGGAAGATCCATTTCTCCTCGCCCTCTCTCACATTTGCCCAACGGTGGATGGTCTCTTTCGCCGAGTAGCCTCTGTAGTTGTAGTCTCTTACGATACGGCGAAGCAGACGGTTGTCTGTCGTCGGAATCCAGTTGTGGTCGTCAAGTGACAAGGTCGTGAGCGCAGAGATGTAAATCTTGAACTTTTGCTCTTCCGGTATCATCTTGGTCAACTCTGGGTTGAGGCCGTGGATGCCTTCAATGACGAGGATGTCGTCTGGTTTAATAGAAATACGGTTGCCACGGAACTCTCTTTGTCCCGTCTCGAAGTTGTAGTAAGGCAATTCGATCTCTTCGCCGGCAAGAAGTTGGTTCATCTGCTTGTTGAACAAGGCAAGGTCGAGTGCATAAATGGATTCGAAGTCGTATTCGCCCTTTTCGTCACGCGGCGTATCTACACGATTCACGAAATAATCGTCGAGTGAGATTGTTACGGGATGCAATGCGTTGACTGCCAATTGGATGCCTAATTTTTTGCTGAAAGTTGTCTTTCCGGAAGAGGAAGGCCCTGCAATGAGAACGATACGAGCCGTTTTTTTCTCTTTGATCATGTCGGCAATTTTCGCGATTTTCTTGTCTTGCAAGGCTTCGCCCACCTTGATGAGTGAGTTGATGGCGCGACTTTTCTTGTCGGCAACGGCAAGGTTGATGTCGCCCACGTTGTGAACCTTCATCATGGCATTCCATTCCGCCTGTTCGGAGATGGTGTGGAACATCTTGTCCTGAACGATGAAGCGTTCCAATTTGTTAGGCGTGTCTCTGTCGGGTATTTGAAGCAGCATGCCTTCGTGGTATGGCTTTACGTCGAAGATGTTCAAGTAGCCCGTAGAAGGAACCAAGCAGCCATAGTAGTAGTCGTATAGGTCGCCTAATTTGTAAACGTCTGTATATAGGTTATGCAAACTGCTGATGAGTGTTATCTTGTCAGTGGCGTTCTGTTCCTTGAAAATTGCTATGGCTTCCTCGGCACTTTTCGTCTCCATCTCGAACGGAATGTCCTGCTTAATGCAGTTTTTCATGGCCTCTTTGATGGCATTCACTTCGCTCTCTTGAAGTGGGGACTTGTCTGCTTTGTTCACTTGACAATAGTATCCTCTGGAGATAGGGTGCTCGATACGCAATGATGCGCCAGGGATGGTCTCCTTGACGGCCTTGTAGAGCACGAAGCAGAGCGAACGCGTATATGCGCGCATACCGGCAGGAACTTCCGGACCGATGAATTCTATTGTTTTGGGTTTATATACGCAAAATTTCAAATCTTTGACTTTGTTGTTTGCCTTAGCGGCAGTCACCCCATATTTGAGTTGCAGTTTCATGTCGCTGTAGATCTCCAAAAGGCTTGTGCCTGCGGGATACATCTTCTTTGCCCCATTATTCCTGCAAAAAATTTCTACCATTTTTTCCTTCATAACTTATATGTTTAAATAGGTTATTGCCAAAATCGAATATGTTTTTGCTAAATTAAAATAAATTCTGAAATTCCCGTTGCTTTTGGTGGGAAAATCTAAGGCGTATTTTCATGAATCTCCCAAAATTCAAGTTGGAAGGCCCAGATGAATCTGACTATAGTGAAATGATAGGCGTTTTGTTTTAGAGGTTGTGTGGGGAAATTGTCTTAATGGGGTCGGAAAGTATATGATTACCTCTTTTGGGGTGTCACTTTGTTAAGTATATGATCATATCTTCCAAGTTGGTGAAGCCGAATCCGGCGTAGGCTATCCAAACCAATATACAGTATATGAACCCCAATAAATAAATGATTGATATCACATTATAGAAACGATCCCATAATACCACCGAAGACATCATTGCCGACCTCGAACAGACTTTGGAAAAGGCGTAAGCCTTTCTTCATAAAACAGAAAAATCCCCGCAAACGAAGTTGGTTTGCGGGGATTTTTGTTTGGGGCTGTTGCTTATTCTCTCTGGAATACGGGCCTTATTTGCCGGCCCAGATGCCTTTTCGAGGTGTTCTTGCTGAAATCGCCAGACGAATCTTTATTGAATAAGGCAAAAAGGGCATTTTTGTCATTGCCCGACAACGTGCTGGTGAAGAAGGATGCCTCTTCTGCATATAAGTCCACGCGTTTGCCATTTGTGTGTCCTGCTGCTGGCAAGAATATCTGGTTGCCGTTTATCTTGCTGGTTCCTATATATCCGCTCGTCCCCGAATTCTTATAACTGTAGGTCCATTCCCATGTGCAGTTGCTATATAGCTTTACCATATCTGGCTGGCTTGGCATTTTCCATCTCCCTCCCCAGTTGGCAGTTGCGGCATCGTCTTCCGGATCTAGCGTCCCTTTGCAGTCAAACGGATAAAGTATGTTCACCGATGTGAGGGTGTATTTTTTCAAGACGGAATCACTAGGGTTTCTGGAACTGTAGACAAATTTGTACGAATCCCACGAATAGTCGTCTTTTGGTGTAGTTTCTCCCCAAGCAAAAAAGTCGCCATGTTCAGTTATGCTGTTGGCTCCTACGTTGTAGGTGGCCCAACAGATGCCGTTTGGCAAACCCAGGTCCACATATTCATGTCCGTCCATTATGCCGCTTACGGTTAGTGCGTTTTTGTCGTCATCGTCGTTAGAGCAGCTGCCCAGTGCAACCGCTAGCAGTAAAGCTATGCTGTGATTGATGTATTTGCTCATGTTGTTGGTTCTTAATCGTTTCCGTTTGTTCCCGCATTGGCCGTTTTTGCACTTACGGGCCTGATGTTGCGTCCCATTTGCCTGTCGTTGTAGCCTAGGTTTTTATATTTTGCTGAAAATAAAAACTCATACGCGGCTATGGCGTATATGCTCACCGTTGCAGTGTGGTAGTGCCCCGAAAAGTTAGCCTCGTTGTGGTAGCGGTCTGCTTTGTAGCCGGCAGCTGGTAGGAATATGGTGTTACCATTGGCTTTGCTGGTGCCCAGCATTCCCGATTTCCCACTTCCGTTTATGTTTTCTATCCATTCCCATTCGCATCCGTTCACCAACTCCTCAAATTCTGCTAAAGTGGGTGTGCGCCAGCCCGATCCTAAATTGGTGGTGGCGGCGTCGTCGGTGGGTTGCAGCACCTCCAAACTGTCTACCATGTTGGAATAGTTGTTGTTTTTTTCGATGTTGTATTTTGTAATCATGTTGCCGCTTCCTTTGCTGTAGGTGTAGTTCTCCCAATTGTAAGTCTTTTTCTGGCTGGTTTCTGCCCAGGCGAAGTAGCTGCCAAAGTCTTCGGCGTGGGTGGCCCCCACGTTTTGTGTGGCCCAGTTGACCGAAAGACCGAGGTCGACGTAGGCATAGCCGTTTTGGGTGTCGCTTACCGTTATTTCGCGGTAGTCTTCGCAACCCATTTCGGGTGAGCAGTATTCGTTGCAACTGTTCAGAAAGGGGAGTACGCAAAGCAGAAGCAAACCTAACTTATTCGTCTTTCTTGTCATAAAATTTTTCATTTCGTATTCGCAAAGTTAGAAATTATTTGAATTTAATTCAAAACTAATTTGAGAGATCTAAAAAACTCTCTAAAAATAAACTTAAAATATTGATTATTAGTTTGGTAAGTAGATAAAAATTCGTACCTTTAAAGGTGCCAATCAATAAAGGAATGAACAATTATCCAACAAATCTCACCGATAATCAGTGGCAAGTTATAGAAAAGTTTTTAGATGTGCAAGAGCGAAAGCGCAAGTACCCTCTCAGAAACATTGTAAACGCAATCAATTGCCTTCTCAAAACAGGATGTCAGTGGAGGATGCTCCCCAAGGATTTCCCTCCTTAC
>JAKSLA010000053.1 GCA_024401455.1 Paludibacteraceae bacterium
TTTATCAGAGAATCCTCTGAAGTTTGAAACTGCAAATTTGATTAGCATATTGATTGGTATTTATTGGGCAAAATTACTAAGAAAAAAACAAATCCGTATTTTTTTTACGGATTTTATTTTGTTTGCTATATTGTGATTACATTATATGTTCAGATTCCTTTCTCCTGAAGACAAGTAGAAAACACAAACAAAGATGGCAATGGATCGATTCAGCGTGACATGGACATGGAGCCACCGTACAGGAGGCAATGAGAAGATGAATTATTGACAAAATTCAAAATTCAAAATTCAAAATTCAAAATTAATTTCCCTATCTTTGTAGAAAATAAGATCCAAGGGGGTGCTTGTTGTCAATTTTGTTGAGAATTTGATGTAAGCGGGCTGAGATCATACCCTAAGACCTGATGCGGTTAGTACCGACGTAGGCATTTGGAAGATGCAATCTTTATTCGCGTTTGCGTGCATCCCCTTTCGATCGAAAAAATAGGAATAGGATGCAGATAGAAATCAACGATAACAAAATTGAGTGTGAAGATGGACTTTCGCTTGCCGAAGTGCTCCGTCAACAAAAGGTGCAGACGGCTTATGTCGCTGTGGCTGTAGATTACACGGTCGTGCCTAAGACCGAGTGGGAAAATGTCGTCCTTCATGACGGCAGTAAAATCATCATCATTAAAGCAGTTCAAGGAGGGTGAGTATGTTTCGTCAGATTGTCATAACAACCCCCGAATGGTTGGAAGACGAGGCATTTTATTGTAATTCCTTGTTTTCCAATGGCCTTCAAATGTTGCACCTCAGAAAGCCGAACGCTACGGAGGCTGAATTTTCTTGTTTTATAGAAAAAATAGAGCCCCGCTACCGTAACCGAATCGTTCTTCATAGTCATTATGATTTGGTGAAGAGGTTTCCGTTGAAAGGCGTGCATTTGAAGATGTCCTTGTTGCATCTGTATGATGAATATTCGGCATTCGGTTCGGTGAGCGTCTCTTGTCATTCGTACGAAGATATCCTTTCGTTGCCGTTTACGCCAACTTATGTTTTCCTAAGTCCTTTCTTCGAGAGCATCTCAAAGGAAGGGTATTCTTCCGATTATCAGTTTTTTGATGAGGAAAAGTTGTCGGCCGTGCATCAGAGGGGAGTGGCTGTGGTGGCGTTGGGTGGCATTACGGCAGAGAATGCTACACGGTGTAGAAATTTCGGATTTGACGGGGTTGCTGTTATCGGTTATGTATGGAGCAGGCCAGAAGTGGCTGTGGGCCAATATCTGAAACTTTCAACGCCAACGGTGGTTTCTATTGCGGGTTTTGATCCTTCTTCCGGGGCTGGAGTCAGTTCCGACTTGAAGGTGATGGAGGCGCACGGCGTCTATGGCTTGGGTGTTGTAAGTGCCCTTACCTATCAGAATGAATCAGAATTCCAAAGGTCGGAGTGGTGTAGCAATGAACAGGTTTTGAATCAGTTGTCTTTGCTTTTGGATAAACATACGCCTGCTGTTGCGAAGGTGGGTATGATAAAGGATAGTGAGCAGTTGATGCAGGTCGCCGCTCTATTGAAAAGCCGCTGCCCGTCGGTAAAGATTATTTGGGATCCGATCTTGAAGGCTACGGCTACGAAAGAGAAGTTGCATGAGGCTTTCTTCTCGGTGCCGTTAAAGGAGGTCTTGGCTACCGTAGATTTGGTAACGCCTAATCTTGGAGAAGCGCAGTCTATCTTCGGAACGACGGATTTGTCCGAGTTGGCAGCCTATGCCCGAGAGGCTCAGACGGCAATCTTGTTGAAGGGAGGGCATGGCGAAGGGAATGCCTCGGTTGACACATTGTTACATTCAGATGGTCATCTGACAACATTTGCCGTTCCTCGTGTTCCGTTTGATAAGCATGGGACAGGCTGTTTCCTCAGTTCTGCCATTGCCGCTTATGTGGCGTTAGGGAAAGACTGGGCGGATGCTTGTGCTTTGGCTCAGCGTGAGGTGCTCAATTTCTTGAAGTCCAATGCATCAAGGTTGGGCTTTCATGCCATGCAGAAGCGTTCGGCTGATTTGCCTTCCGTGGGAGAATGTTCCGTAATGTATATCACCGATCATCGTGACGGATATACGATAGCGGAGCAGGTGGAGGCCGTTTGCCGAGGGGGGGTCCGTTGGGTGCAGTTGCGAATGAAGAATGCCACCGATGAGGAGATGCTTGCCGAAGGATGGAAGGTAAAGGAGATTTGTCGCCGATACAACGCTGTGTTTGTCATCAACGACAGGGTGCATATTGCGCGCCAGTTGGATGCAGACGGTGTTCATTTAGGCTTGTCCGATATGGATCCGGTTGAGGCTCGCCGCATTTTAGGCGCAGGTAAGATTATCGGTGCCACCTGTAACACGTGTCAGGATTTGGCTTTGCGTAACAGTCAGCAGGTGGATTATGTGGGCGTCGGCCCCTTCCGTTTTACGACCACGAAAAAGAATTTGTCTCCGATGTTGGGGCTTGAAGGGTATAAAAAGATACTTGACTTCTGTAAGGAGAATAATATACATCTTCCAATGTTTGCCATTGGTGGAATTACGGAGGATGATTTGCCGTCGCTCTTCTCGGTGGATATTGCCGGTATAGCCTTGTCGGGTACCATATTGAGGGCAGACGATCCGGAGAAGGCGGCAAGACGAATAGTTTTGAATTCAAATAAAGTAAAATATAGATAGGAAATGGAAAATTTGATTTTAGGAGGGGTGGAGTTCTCTTCTCGCCTTTTCCTTGGAACTGGTAAATTTTCGTGCAATGAGGTGATGCGTAAGGCAATCATTGCGTCAGGAACAAACATGGTGACACTCGCCATGAAGCGTGTTGATTTGAACAATTCGGAAGACGAGATGTTGCATCATGTGATGGCCGACGGCATTCGTCTTTTGCCTAATACATCGGGCGTCCGCAATGCAGATGAGGCGGTTTTTGCTGCGCAAATGAGCCGTGAAGCCTTCGGTACGAACTGGTTGAAGTTGGAGATTCATCCGGACCCACGTTACCTTTTGCCAGACTCAGTTGAGACGCTTAAGGCAACGGAGAAGTTGGCCAAGATGGGCTTCATTGTTTTGCCTTATTGTCAGGCCGACCCTGTCCTTTGTCGTCAGTTGGAAGAGGCCGGCGCAGCAGCAGTCATGCCGTTGGCCGCACCGATAGGCACCAACCGAGGCTTGCAGACGAAAGATTTCATCCGTATCATCATCGAGCAGGCAGGAGTTCCAGTGGTGGTGGATGCTGGATTGGGCGCACCAAGTCATGCGGCTGAAGCCATGGAGATGGGTGCAAGTGCATGTTTGGTCAATACAGCCATTGCCGTAGCCGAAAATCCGGTGGCGATGGCAGAAGCTTTCGCCATGGCTGTGAAGGCAGGCCGAATGGCATACGAAGCGGGTGTAGCCGCACCGATCACTTCGGGAAATGCCGTGGCAAGTTCCCCTTTAACCTCATTTCTTAATGATTAATTGATTTATGGAGAAAAAAGATTTTAAGTTAGAATTCCCTAATTCGGAGAAGACATATATCAGCGGAAAGTTGTTCCCAGACATCAAGGTGGCCATGCGTAAGGTGAAGTTGACGCCAACCGTAACGGAGAATGATGGCAAGCGTGTTGTTGTAGAGAATGACCCCGTTTACGTCTATGATACAAGTGGTCCTTTTAGCGACCCTCAGGTTGAGGTGGATGTTCGCAAAGGATTGCCCAACTTGCGTGGCTCTTGGGTGGAAGAGCGTGGCGGCGTAGAGCGTTTGGCTGATTTCACTTCGGAGTTTGGCCGTGCTCGCAACAATGACAATTCGTTGGATGCCATTCGTTTCCCTAATATTCCATTGCCGCTTCGTGCGAAGAAGGGCAGTTCTATCACCCAGATGCACTTTGCCAAGGCTGGTGTCATCACAAAGGAGATGGAGTATGTTGCCATTCGTGAGAATATGAACTGCGAGGCGTTGGGCATTCAATCTCATATCACGCCGGAGTTTGTCCGCGAGGAGATTGCGGCGGGTAGAGCAGTTTTGCCAGCCAACATCAACCACCCAGAGGCTGAACCGATGATTATCGGTAGAAACTTTATGGTGAAAATCAACACCAACATCGGTAATTCGAGTACGACCTCAGATATCGAGTCGGAGGTGGAAAAGTCTGTGTGGAGCTGTCGTTTCGGAGGTGACACCTTGATGGATCTTTCTACGGGTGACAATATTCATGAAACACGAGAGTGGATTGTTCGTAATTGCCCTGTGCCAGTGGGTACGGTGCCTATCTATCAAGCGTTGGAGAAGGTGAATGGAAAGGTGGAAGAATTGAACTGGGAGATTTATCGCGACACCTTGATTGAGCAATGTGAGCAAGGCGTGGATTACTTCACCATTCACTGTGGAATTCGTCTTCACAATGTCCATTTGGCCGACAAGCGTCTTTGTGGTATTGTGAGCCGTGGAGGTAGCATCATGTCAAAGTGGTGTTTGATTCACAACCAAGAGAATTTCTTGTATGAGCATTTTGACGATATCTGTGATATCTTGGCTCAATACGATGTGGCAGTTTCGTTGGGCGACGGTTTGCGTCCTGGATGTATCCAAGATGCAAACGATGAGGCTCAATTCGCCGAGTTGGATACAATGGGCGAGTTGGTGCAGAGAGCTTGGGAGCGTAATGTCCAAGCCTTTATTGAAGGTCCTGGCCATGTGCCATTGCACAAGATCAAGGAGAATATGGAGCGTCAGATTGAGAAGTGCCACAATGCACCGTTCTATACGCTCGGTCCGTTGGTGACCGATGTGGCTCCTGGTTACGACCACATCACAAGTGCCATCGGTGCCGCCCAGATAGGTTGGTTAGGTACGGCTATGTTGTGTTATGTGACGCCGAAGGAGCACCTTGGCTTGCCTGATAGAGAAGATGTGCGTAACGGCGTCATTGCTTACAAAATCGCGGCTCATGCGGCCGACATAGCTAAAGGGCATCCTGCAGCGATGGTACGCGACAACGCATTGAGCAAGGCGCGTTATGAGTTCAGGTGGAAAGACCAGTTTAATTTGAGTTTCGACCCAGAAAGGGCCTTGGAATATTATAAGATAGGCAGACATGACAATGGCGAATATTGCACGATGTGCGGACCACATTTCTGTGCAATGAAGTTGAGCCATGATGTTAGAAATTGCAAATAATTGAGGAGGTGATTCAACATGTTTAGTGAAGAATTGGAAAAATATCCGTGGAAAGAGACGACCGAACGAATTATGTCGAAGACGGAAGCGGATGTGTTGCGTGCATTGTCAAAAGACCATTGTGATTTGGATGATTTCATGGCTTTGATTTCTCCCGCAGCAAGCAAGTATATCGAGCAGATGGCTCAGTTGAGTCGTCGTTATACCTTAGAGCGTTTCGGAAAGACCATTTCGATGTTCGTTCCGCTTTACTTGACGAATTCTTGTATGAACGGATGCGTCTATTGTGGATTCCATTCAGAAAACCCGATGAAGCGAACAATCTTGACTTATGATGAAATGGTCAATGAGTTCAAGGCTATCAAGAAGTTGGCTCCTTTCGAGAATATTTTGATGGTGACGGGAGAAAACCCAGCGAAGGCCGGCGTTCCATATTTGGCAAAGTCTTTGGATTTGGCGAAGGAATATTTCAGCAGTTTGAAGTTGGAGGTGATGCCGTTGAAGATGGAGGAGTATCGGGAGTTGACGGAGCACGGTTTGACGGGAGTCATCTGTTTCCAGGAGACCTACAATAGAGAGCGCTACAAGATTTATCATCCGCGCGGAATGAAGTCCAACTTCGAGTGGCGTGTCAATGCCTTCGACAGAATGGGCGAGGCGGGTGTGCATACCATCGGAATGGGTGTCTTGATCGGTCTTGAGGATTGGCGCACCGATTGTACGATGATGGCTTTGCATCTTCGTTATTTGCAGAAGCACTATTGGAAGTGCAAGTATAGCGTCAACTTCCCTCGTATGCGTCGCGCGGAGAATGGAGGCTTTGAGCCGAATGTCATCATGAGCGACCGCGAGTTGGCTCAACTCACATTCGCTATGCGTATTTTCGACCACGATGTGGACATCTCTTACTCTACGCGTGAGTTGCCTGAATTCCGTGACAATATGTGTACGTTGGGTGTTACTACGATGAGTGCGGGAAGTAAGACGGAGCCTGGTGGCTATTTCTCTTATCCTCAGACATTGGAGCAGTTCCACGTCAGTGATGAGCGTTCGGCTGCGGAGGTGGATGCGGCTATTCGTAAGGCAGGTCGTGAACCGGTTTATAAGGATTGGGATTTGATTTTGCAATGATGGAAGGTCAATTCTTATCTTCGGAGGAGAACGCTCGATACGAACGTCAAATTCCGTTGGCGTCGGTCGGAGAAGAGGGACAACAGAAACTCAAACGGAGTTCGGTGTTGGTCATCGGCGCTGGCGGTTTGGGCTCTCCTGTGTTGCTCTACTTGGCGGCGGCAGGTGTCGGTCATTTGGGTATTGTGGATGACGATGTGGTTTCGTTGGGCAATCTGAACCGTCAAATCCTTTATGGAGCAGATGATTTGGGAAAACCTAAAGCCGCTTGTGCAGTTGCCCGGCTTCGTGCGTTGAATCCTCATTGCGAGGTGACTTGTTATACGGAGCGTTTGGTAGCAGCGAATGCTGAAAAGTTGATTTCGCAGTACGACCTTTTGGTGGATGCCACTGACAACCTTCCGACCCGTTATCTTATTGACGAAGTGTGTGGAAAGTTGAGCGTCCCCTTCGTATATGGTAGCGTCAGCGAGAATTCGGGCCACGTCGCCTATTTCCCTTGCGATGGAGGTACGTCCTACAGTGATTTGTTCCCTTATACGCCAGCGGTGGAGCAATTTGAAGGTTCACGTTTGGTCCTGGGAGCACATGTGGGTATGGTAGGTTCTATGCAGGCAATGGTTGCCTTGAAAGCTTTGTTAGGACACCCCGTCTTGGCGCATACGTTGATGACCATTGATACGGATGCAATGAACTTTATGAAGATAAGAGTTTGAAATATAACTGAATATGAGAATCCCCGAAAGTGTTATCCTGCTTTCGGGGATTTTTTGATTATACTAAGAATCGTTCAATCTCAACGCTTTCGATAAACTGATTCTTGATTTTGCTTAGCACTTCGAAATTCTTTGTCTTCAAATGTTCCTGTTGGTCGGTTTCCTTGTCCCATTTTTCCATTAGAAGAACGGTATCCTCGTCTTTGTCCGATAGAAAATAATCGTATTGGGCACATCCTTTTTCTGATTTGCAGAGGGCAGAGATGTTCGCATCTTTCAACGCCTGCATAAATTCATTTCTTTGTCCACTTTTGCAGTGGTAGTAAACAATCATTGTTAGCATAGTCTTTTTTTTTGTAAAGATACTCATTTTCTGATTAGCAATCCCCATTGGAAAATTAACATTGTGAAAAATCGGTTATAAAGAACAACCCAGCCTTTTTTTAGGTATATTTGTCTAAATGACTTTTTAATAGAGAGTGATACAAAAAACGTAATAATACATGAAGACTTTTTTGAAATGTGTAGCCTCTGCTGCTTTGTTCGGAATGGCATCGTCTTGTTCTGTGAACAATAATAGTGGCGACCCTGTCGAGAAGCAAGTAGATGCTTTGTATGAAAAGATGACGCAACAAGAGCGGATTGCGCAACTCTGTGGCATTCATTTGGACCGTTATTTTACCAATGATGACAAGTTGGACACGGCGAAGTGCCAAGCAGAATTGAGCAATGGCATAGGACATTTTTCGCAGTATGCTGTAACTCAAAGGAAAACGCCCGACCAGTTGCGCGATATGGTGGCTCAAATGCAAGCGTGGTTGATGAAGAATACGCCGTGTGGCATCCCTGCATTGTTCCACGAAGAGGTGTTGTCTGGTTTGGCAACCTACGAAGCAACGGTTTATCCTCAACAGATAGGTTTGGCCTGCTCTTTCAATCCTGTGTTGGCCAAAAAGAAGACTGAATATACGGCAGAAGGCTTCCGAAAAATGGGTGGAGCCATGGCTCTTTCTCCTATGGTGGATGTGGTGCGTACCCCTTCGTTCAACCGTTTGGAGGAATCGTACGGCGAGGACGGATATTTGTCGGCCGTAATGGGCGTGGCTTTCGTTTCCGGTTTGCAGCACGATGGTGCTTTACGTTCAGGCGTAGCGGCTTGTAGCAAACATTTCTTAGGCTACGGCGGTGGTGGCAATGCGGAAGAGAAGGAGTTGATGGAGGATGTCCTCTTGCCTCACGAAGCAATCATGCGATTAGGAAAAAGCCAAGTCTTGATGACGGGCTACCACAATTTCAGAGGTACGAATTGCGTCGCTAATAAAGAACTTCAACAAGATATTTTGAGGAACTATTTGCATTACAGTGGCATTACGGTGAGCGACTATGGATCAATTGACCAGTTGCCAGGTAACGACCCTGTTTTGAAAGCGGCTGCTGCACTCAATGCGGGCAACGATG
This sequence comes from Paludibacteraceae bacterium, assembly GCA_024401455.1. Classification (GTDB taxonomy): domain Bacteria; phylum Bacteroidota; class Bacteroidia; order Bacteroidales; family Paludibacteraceae; genus RGIG10190. The sequence goes on from JAKSLA010000053.1 coordinate 8,477, forward strand.
TTGATTTCCCAGATGGCGACAACTATAGGCATTTGCCTGAGGCTTTGGGTCAAGGATTGGTCTCTCAGGAGACGCTTGCCGCAGCGGTGAAGCGAGTTTTGCGTTTGAAATGCAAGTTGGGTCTTTTGGATAAGGATGCCAAACTTTATGAGCAGGGGCATATCGTGTTTGATACACCAGCGGAGCGTGCGTTGTCTTATCAGTTGGCTACTCAGTCTGTTGTCTTGTTGAAAAATAATGGCGTTCTTCCTTTGAAGGGAAAGAGTGCAGAAATCGCATTGGTGGGCCCTAATGCCAATAGTATGTGGGCTATGTTGGGGGATTATACCTATCACTCTATGCGTTATTTTTGGCAACGTCAGGTAGAGGATGCGATGCACCCTTCTATTGTTACGTTGAAGGAAGGCCTCTCTGGCAAGTTGCCTGAAGGCGTGAAGTTGAATTATTCGCGAGGTTGTGATTGGACGGAAAAGGTGGAGACCATTATTGAGGATGGTGGAGATGCTCGGGCCGCTTATATGAAGTCTATCCAAAAGCGAATGATTGACAGTGGAGAGAAAGTCGATTGGAACGAGGCGATACAGATGGCTTCTAAGAGTGATTGCATCATTGCCGCAATGGGTGAGAATGTGATTCTTTGTGGAGAAAACAGAGATAGAACTTCGCTTCGTTTGCCGGGTCGTCAGGAGGAGTTTGTGCAGGCTCTTATCGCAACGGGTAAGCCTGTTGTCCTTGTGGTCTTTGGAGGCCGTTCTCAAGTAATCTCTTCTGTGGCAGATAAATGTGCTGCTATCATTCAGGCTTGGTATCCGGGAGAGGAGGGTGGTAATGCCCTTGCTGACATCCTTTACGGAAATGTGTCGCCTTCTGGTAAACTTAGCGTTAGTTATCCTGCAGAGGAGATTCGTCAACCTATCTGTTACAATTATGGTTTGGAAGGGGATAAGCGCATAGCATACCCATTCGGTTATGGACTCTCTTACACAACATTTGAGTATTCTAATTTGAAAATGGATACATTGGCAACGACCAATTCGGAGATTCATTTGAGTTGTGACATTACCAATAAAGGCAATGCTGAGGCAGATGAAATCGTGCAGATATATGTTTCTCCTTCCGATCAGGCTCAACCATTGAAGCCTATCCAATTGCAAGGTTTTGAGCGCGTCTCATTAAAGCCTGGAGAGACGAAGAGCGTATCGTTCGAACTCTCTTCTCAACAGTTGGGGTATTACAACAATGGTCATTGGTCGGTGGATGCTGGCAAGTATATCATTAAGGTGGGTGCCTCTTCCGCCGATATTCGTTTGCAGGGCAATGTGACGTTGACGGGCGAGCAACTCAACCTTTCGTTGAGAACTCACTATTTCGCAGGGCAAAATAAACTTGGCCTTGATTGTGTAGATTAAGGTGACTCTATAAATGAACGAACGGTGCAAGGGAACGCGTTTCTCGTTGCACCGTTTTTTAGTAGTCTTCTACCGGTTTCCTTGGGGAATTTGATAGAAGATGCCAATGATAGAAAAGATTGAATATGAATTTCTTAGAGCAGCATATAGTAAATGAAGGCATTATCTTGGGAGATAAGGTCTTGAAAGTGGACAACTTCTTGAATCATCAGATTGACATTGTGGTGATGAAGCAGTTGGCAGAAGAGATGAAATGCAGGTTTGCTGGTGTAGAGGTGACGAAGATTTTGACCATAGAAGCCAGCGGAATTGCCATAGCTACGATGTTGGCCAGTTTGTATGGCGTGCCTTTGGTCTTTGCCAAGAAGGAGACGACGATTAATAGCACGGATGACAAATATACGGCAGAATCGTATTCTTTCACGCATCAAAAGACCAATGTCGTGTCCGTATCCAAACCCTACCTTCAAGCGGGCGAGAAGGTTCTGATTGTGGATGATTTCTTGGCAGACGGTTATGCTATGTCTGCTTTGACTGATATTGTGGCGCAAGCAGGTGCTACAGTCTCTGGTATTGGCATTGCCATAGAAAAGGGGCAACAAAAGGGCGGAAGCCTGCTTCGTTCAAAAGGGTTCCATTTGGAATCAATTGCCATTATTGAACGTATGGATCATATTTCCAACACAATAACATTTAAAGGGCAGGAACCTCAACCGATGCGAAGAAAAATCGGGTTGTGCAAATGACCGCAGATATTGCTACAATGACTGCAATGTCTATTCGATTAAGTAAAATTTGGGGGGCAAGCATTTCAAATTCAGTTGCAGAATCCATAGCCCCAAGTGCATTAGGGGCAGCATCCGTCGTCAGATTTCCAATCATCTATTTTGTGTAAAATAACAAAAATACCCTTATAATTCACGGAATCTCATGATTTTTGCTGCATTCCGTGAATTATAAGTACTTTTTAGCCTTATATTTCACGGAATCTCACTTTCTTAGATTTTTTCGATAAACAACAAAAGAGTCTTGAATAACCACCACACAGGCGCAAAGATCACAGAGAAAGCCTACGACTTTTCTATGTGGAAAAGAGAATAACCAGAATTAATTTGAGAGTTTTATTTATTGGCAATAAATAAAAATAGCCGATTTTATTTACTGGCAATAAATAAAATTATATTTTTGCATCAGATAAACGACAACTTATACAAAATAGCACGATGCAAAAAGATATTTTTAGAACCCTTATCAAAGAGGGACAAGAAGATATAGAGAATATAGAATTAGTAAAACGACCTTTTGAATTTGAAGAGGAAGGCAGATACGTCCTTGTCGGCATCAGACAAGCGGGGAAATCATATTTGCTATATCAGCGTGCCAAAGATTTTTTGGAGAAAGGACACAACATAAAAGAATTTGTCTATATAAATTTCGACGACGAGCGTCTTTTAGGAATGACATCAGATGATTTTGATCTGATCCTACAAGCTTACTCGTCGACATATAATTATAAGCCAATCTTATTTTTTGATGAAATACAAAATATCGATGGCTGGGAACATTTTGCAAGAAGGTTAGCAAACCAAAAATATATGGTTTTTATAACTGGATCCAACGCGAAAATGTTAAGCCGAGATATTGCGACTACATTAGGTGCCCGATATTTCGATGAGAAGGTTTTTCCATATTCGTTTGAGGAATTTTTAATAGCTCACGATATCAAACTGGATGACGATTGGGAATTTTCCAAACAAAAGAATAGCGTCCAACTCTATTTCTCAGATTATTTCAAATGGGGAGGTTTTCCAGAGTTGTTGTTATATCGCAACAAGCGTCATTGGCTCAATGGTTTGTATGAGAAAATCCTACTTGGTGATATAATTCAACGCAACAACATAAAAAACGAGCATGCTATTCGTTTAGCAATTAAAAGGCTTGCAGAGAATGTAAAACAGCCGACTTCATACAATCGTCTTGCAAATATGATTAAGAGTACGGGGATATCTACCAATACGGCATCCATCATCGATTATATCAACCATGTCAAGGATGCATGTCTGATATTCACTCTTGAAAACTATGCTTCAAAATTTGCAGAGAGAGAAAGCACTAAAAAACATTATTTCACAGATAACGGGTTGCTGTCTATCTTTTTAACCGACGAGGATACTTCTCTACTTGAAAATTTATGTGCCATAACTCTTTACAAGCAATACAACAAGACAGAAAGTGCACCTCAATTATATTATTATAACAAGAATGTCGAAGTGGATTTCTATATACCAGATGACGCCATTGCCATTCAAGCGTCATATAGCATTCAGAATGCAGAGACCAGAGTTCGCGAAGTTTCTGCATTGATTGCTCTTAATAAGTTATATCCATTGAAACGAGCAATAATCATCACTTACGATGAAGAGGAGACTATCGAAGAATCAAATTTGACTATTGAAGTTATCCCAATTTGGAAATGGGTGTTAAGATAAAAGACTTTAATTTTGTATAAAATATCATTTGTATAATAATCACTATGAAGAACTTGCGAATCAAGAACAGGCTGAATCTCTCCGATTCAGCCATTTTTCTTGTATTCCATTGGGGGCTAAAAGTATATGATTACCTTTTTTAGTATTTATCCGTTTATCCCATAAAACCTTGACCTTTCAAGAAGGATAGAAGGGCGGCTGAGAATGCTTCGTTGTCTGCCTTTTTGTAGCGGATGTCCGTATAGACTTGGGCCAGTGTCTGCTTGCCGTTTTCTGCAATGAATTTTGAACTTTCAGGAAGGCTCTCCTTCTCCTTGTAGATTTGGTCTATATCTTCGCTTGTGTAATCCTTGTAGGTTTCGTGGTGGATGAGGGCAGAGGCTGGCAATCTGTCTTGAAGTTGAGCCTCTTCGTCGGGTACGCCAATCGTTAGTGTAAGAATAGGAACGACGAATTTAGGCAATTCCAATATTTTTGCGATGCGCTCGGCATTGTAGGCCGTGGTGCCCAAGAAGCATGTTCCGTAGCCTTTGCTCTCTGCCAATAGGCAGAAAGATTGGGCAACAAGGAGCGCATCCATCGCTGCGGTCATAAAAGAGAGGAAATTGTCGTAGCCGGGTTGGGCATTTCTGCATTCACACCATTTGATGAAGCGGTTGTAGTCTGCGCAGAAAGTTAGTGAAACGGGCGCGTTGGTGAATGTGCCTTGGTTGAAGTGGGTAGGGGCCAATAGGCCTTTCATCTTCTCGTCCTTGTTGATCACTACGCTATAAAGTTGCATGTTCCCGGTGGTAGGAGCACGGAAGGCGCACTCCAACATCTCTTCTAAGATTTGGTCGGATATTGGCTCTTGCTTGTATTTTCTAATGGTTTTTCTCTCTTTCAAAAGTGTCTGCATTTTCAAAAGTGTTTGATGAAAAATATTGTGGGACTCTGAAAAAAATTTCTGAGCGTCTCAATCACGTCTAATTTTTAAATCGGTGAATTTATAGAAGTCACCTTATTTCTGTTCTTTATAGTTTTTAAGTCCTGTTTCCAAGAATTCGATAAATTCGGAGGCTTTCTCTGTGGACGAGAATGTCTTGTTGAGTGGATTGCCCTCTGCGTCTATTAGAGCATAAACGGGTTGAGCGTTTGAACCGAACTTGTGTCGTTCAAGGTAACTCCACTTGTCACCGAATGTTTTGATTTTGGTCTCCTTGCCATTTTCGATAACCGTATAAGGCTTTGCCAACGGTTTTCTGTCGTCAGTATGGAGCGAGATAAGGACGTATTCCTTTGTCAGCAGTTGTGCGACGGTTGGGTCGTACCAAATGGTGGCTTCCATCTTGCGGCAGTTTACGCAGCCGTAGCCGGTGAAGTCAACAACAACGGGCTTGTTGTGTTGTGCGGCGTAGGCCAAACCTTGTTCGTAGTCCTCAAATTGAGCTTCCACCTTATTGTCCTGCAAGTTGAAGTCTTGGGTGTAGATTGGAGGAGCAAAAGCGCTGACGGCTTTGCAAGGGGCCCCGAAAAGACCAGGCACGAGGTAGGCGACGAATGCAATAGTCACCAAGGCCAGGAGCATTCGGAACACGGAAATATGCTTAACCTCCGTGTCTGCCTCGAATCTGATTTTCCCCAACAAGTAAAGTCCGAGGAAGAGGAATATGGCAATCCAGAGCGCAAGGAAAACCTCGCGGTCCAATAGTCCCCAGCCATAGGCCAAATCTGCCACGGAGAAGAATTTTAAAGCAAAAGCCAGTTCCAAGAAACCGAGCACTACCTTGACGGAGTTGAGCCAACCGCCCGATTTAGGTAAGTTTTGCAGCCAACTTGGGAAAAGTGCGAAGAATGAGAATGGCAGGGCCAAGGCGATGGCAAAGCCAAGCATGCCGATGGCAGGAGCCAGAATGTCGCTGCTGGCAATGTGTACGAGTAGAGTGCCGATCAACAATCCTGTGCATGAGAAGGATACGACAACGAGGGTGAGGGCCATCAGCATGATGCCGAGGATGCCGGCTGTTTTTTCTGCCTTCTGGTCTATCTTCGTGCTCCAACTTGCGGGAAGGGCGATTTCGAAACCTCCGAAGAAGGAGATGGCGAAGAGTATGAGGATGATGAATAAAACGATGTTAAAGATGGCGTTTACGGAGAGTTCGTTCAGCGCACTTGCTCCGAACAAGGCGGTGATGATCAACCCCAATGTTTCATAAATGAATATGATGGATAGGCCGTAGATGACGGCTGAAATTTTACCCTTTTTCTTGTCCTTGCTCCTATGAAGGAAGAAACTGACGGTCATCGGGATGATAGGCCACACGCAAGGCGTGATGATGGCAAGCAGACCGTAGATGAAGCCTTCCAAGAAGATGGTCCAAAGCGATTTCTCGTTTTGTCCCTCATGTGTTTTGCCAAAGGCGTTCATCTCTTCGATGACAGGTTCCCACGCTTTGTCGGTGCTGACGACTTCTGTTTTATTGGTTGCCTTGGGGGCTGGTGTTATTCCTTTTATTGGGATAAGTGCGACTGCATTCTTCTCCTGGGTCGCCTCTTTCTGTTGCGTAGCCGTTGTATGGGCCTGTTTCTTGAATTGGAAATTTTCTTGCGTTGGAGGGAGGCAAGTGACGTCGTTGCAGGCCATATAGTCCACATAGCCGGCAATGTTGTAGTCGTTCGCGTCATTGACTTTGATGCGTTGTACGAAGGTTATCTCTTGGTCAAACCAATTGATCTCCATAGCAAATGTCGGGTCGAACTTCTTGACGGGTTGTCTGGCACTTTTGGGTTTGCCGACGAGATCCACGTTCTTCTGCGACTCGAAATGAAAGGTAGTTGCTTTCGGGCCGTCTTGGGGCATTTCCATTCCGTAGATGTGCCAACCGTTGTCTATCTTTGCCGAGAATGAGAGGGTGGCATCCCCGTTGGGTTCGATTTCAGAAAGTGTAATTTCCCATTTTACGGGGTCAAGGATTTGTGCGAATGTACCGAGTACGGAAAAAGCAAGCAGTATGGGTATAAATAAAATTTTTTTTATCATGGGGATGTTTGATCTGATTAGTACATCATTTGAAGCCCGGAAGAGTATAAGCCCAGAAAGATCTAACTTCCTGGGCAAGTTGTGTATGAGTTAAAATTCGAAGTCAACGCACGAGCGGTCTTCCAAAACCTCACGGATGATTTTGGAGATGTCGAGGTGTTTGGGATGGTTGGCGTATATGGCCAAGTCTTCCATTGATTTGTGTGTTGTCGTGAGCGCAATGTCAAACTTCTCTTTAGGGTTGGTGTTTAATCCCACTTCGATGCTGAGAATCTCTGGGATGATAGCTTTGAGGCAAGTCAATCCCATTTGAATTTGCTTCATCTTGTTTTGTTTCTCTATTGGAGAGTTGAACTCCTTTAATTTGAAAAGAACCACGTGCTTTATCATCGTTTCCTATCATTTATTGGTTATGAAAATAGTAAGGGGTTTTCTGTCAAATCCCCCCATTTTTTGAGTTGGGCATTGGGGTGCCCTTACTTGTTACAAAGTTAATCAATTTATCTTTGAACCGTATGGGGACAAAGGTTAATCAATCTTATAATTTTTTACCTGCCACGACGACATACATGCTTTCTGGATCGAAATATTTCTGAGCCAGTTGGAGCAACTCTTCCGAGGTGGTCTCCTTGATGATTTTCACCATCGTGTCGTAGTAGTCATAGTCTTGCTTGTGGCCCACGAGTGAAATGAGTAGGTCGGCAAGATTCAGGCCGCCATCCATTGTGCGCAGGTGCTCTCCAAGCAAGTACATCTTCACCATCTCCAGTTCTTCTTCCGGAATGGGTTCTGTGCGTATCTTCTCCATCTCGTTGAACACTTCTTTGATGAGCAGTTCGGTATATTCCGTACCTGTTTGCGAACTGATTCTGAAGTGTCCACATTCGGGGAAGGTGGTGATGGCCGAACTGATTCCGTAGGTGTAACCCTTCTCTTCTCGTATGTTGGTCATCAGGCGGCTGCCGAAATATCCACCGAATGCGGTGTTGAGGATGTTGAGTTTCATGTGGTCGGGGTGCTTGCGGTTGACCATTGGTTTGCCGATAATGACGGACGATTGCACGGCATCCTCCTTCTCCACGACGATTCTCTTTTCGGAAGCGGGTATCGGCATTTGAAAGTCGTAGTCGCTGAGCACGTTTCCTGAAGGTTCAATCTTGCTGAAGGCATCGACCAATATCTTTTCCGTTTCGTCGGTAATCTTTCCGGTGAGGAATACTTTGCAGTTGCGTGTGTTGTAGTGCTCCTGATAGAAAAGCTTAATCTCCTCAAGGTCTAGCCGGTCAATGTCTTCGGTCGTGGCATTTTGTCCGTAGAGGTGGTTCGCCCCGTAGATGGCGTGCTTGAAACTGAGGTTGGCTATATAGTTGACCTTGCTTTCATCTATCTCCAACTTTTTGCGAAGAATCTCCTTGTTTGTCTCAAACTCCTTTTGGGGGAAAGTGGCGTGGAAGATCATCTCTTCGGCCAATTCGAGGATGGAGGACAAGTACCTGTTGAGTGTGTAGATGGTGACGTAGGCGTACTGGTGCGAATTGGTCACTTGGAGCCACGAGCCGTAGAAGTCCAATTTCTCTGCCAATTCAGCGGAGTTCATTGACCGGCACCCCTCTTTGATAAGGGCGTTGGCAAAGTGGGCCGTCAGTTTCTTAGGTTGGTAGCACGAGCCTGCGCGAAACATCCAATCGATGCGGAGCACATCTTCCTCCCCTTGGTTAAGGAAGTAGAGTTCCATACCATTGTCGAGTGATATGGTTTTGGCTCTTGCCATCTTGAAGTCTTCAAACTCGTTTATGGCGGGCTGTATAGTCCTGTCTATCATTTTGTTGCGTTTTGTGTAAAGGCGTGAATGCCACCTGCTTACAGTGATTGCATGAATTTCTCGGCGCGAAGCAAATCTTCTGGGGTGTCGATGCCGATGGTCTCCTCGTTGGTGATGCCCACCTTGATCTTGTAACCGTTCTCCAACCAGCGGAGTTGTTCCAAAGATTCGGCCAATTCAAGGGACGACTGAGGAAGTTGGGTGATTTCGCTTAACACTTCAGCGCGGTAGGCGTAAAGTCCGATGTGCTTGTAGTAAGTGTGGTTGGCCAACCATGCCTCTTCGTTCTCGCCCCTCTTGTAAGGGATGACGGAACGGCTGAAATAGAGTGCCTCCATATTCTTGTTCACCACCACCTTCGGAGAGTTAGGGTTGAACAAGGCCTCCTTGCCGTCGGCCACTTGAAAAGGTTTGACCAAAGTGGCAATTTGTGTGCCTTCATCCTCGAAACATTTGCAAACTGTTTCTATTTGAGAAGGTTGGATGAATGGCTCATCGCCTTGGATGTTGATGATGATTTTACGTCCGGTAGCCGATTTTTGGTAGGCTTCGAAACATCTGTCGGTTCCGCTTCTGTGCTTGTCTGATGTCATGACCGATTTTCCGCCGAATTTGGCTACGGCCTCGGCGATTCGTTCGTCGTCTGTCGCTACATATACGCAGTCGATTACTTTTGACACTTGCTCATATACGCGTTGAATCATGCTTTTTCCACAGATTTCAACCAATGGCTTGCCTGGGAAACGGGTGGAAGCATACCTTGCAGGGATGATTCCGATGAATTGATTGTATTGAATGCTCATATCTTTTTTATATTGGGAGGAGTCGGTGTTTTTATCGGCTCCTATGGTTTCAAAAATGGGTTATTTCTTGTCGGAAGAGTTCTCGTCTGGCGTTCTGAAGACCACCACCATTTCGATGATGGCGGCAATCAACAGCGTGAATATCCACCTCTTGTCGTCGATGTAGATGAGATAGGAGGCCAGTAAGATGAGGATTGAACTGATGAATGTCTGGAACTTGAGGCGTTTCATGCGGAAATCGGCCGGCATCTCGTAGAACTTACGGCAGAACATGATGATTGTGCCTCCGATGAAAATGAGGAGGCTGGAGAGTGGTAATGCAAAGATTTTCACTCCTAAAATTTGAATGGCTGCACCTACGATGACCAATAGTGCTCCGATGGCAAATAGCATATTCTATATATTTATGGGGTTTCTGAAAAACGCCCTGATTTTCTAATTTTTTCTCTTCAAAATCATTCCTTTAAGGAGTTTCCTAAAAAACGCCTTAATCTTCTATGATGAAGATGTCTTCGTCCGCTTTTTTCATGAGGTACTGTTCGCGGGCGAATTTTTCGAGGTTGAGGTCGTTAGTCTGAAGTTCGATTGTCCTCTTCTTCGTGTCCTCAATCTCTTTTTTATAATGTTCAATCTCCTTCTTTAGTGAGTGGATCTTGTGTTCGTATTCCAAGCGAGTTGGAATGCTGTTCTCGTCGAAGCAGATCATCCAAACGGCAGCAAGTCCAAGAGTGACAACGTACTTGTTGAAGGGGAGTTTACTGCACGCCTGGAGTGCCTTGTCTCTTATTTCGATTATATCCATAACATGATGGGTTTTTCTATGAGTTCCCTCGGTTTTTAATGTTTGACATTTAGGTGCTCACTGAAATCTTTTGCATTTTCCCGAAGCCCTTATGAGTTGCTCTGATTATTTCGAGAGTACTTTTAATTTTGCGTATTTCAGCAAAATCTTTTTCGTACCCATGTTTTTAAATTCGATGGTGGCTTTGATATTGCTGTCAGTTCCTTCTATTGCGATGACCTTGCCGATGCCGAATTTCTCGTGTTCCACGAACGTGCCGACGGAGATGTTGGCGAAACTTGAGTTGGAGACGGCCGATATGGAATTCGGATTGTTGCCCAACGGGTTGCTGCTGATCGGTTTGAGGAAAGAGGGGGAACCGCCGTTGGCAGATGGCCTGTTGCTTAGCGGTTGGCTGAAACTTGGGCGGTTGGCTTTGAATCCCGAGTTGGTCTCTTTGGGTTTAACCTGCAGGTTGTAGTTCGGCTGGGTTTGGCGGCGGAACATTTCGAAACGGGAGGCACTGGCTTGAGATGAAGCGACGCGACCGTGGCTGAGCATATAGTCGTTCGGTAATTTTAGCAGCGTTTGGTCGATGTCCTTGAGGAATCGGCTTGGGTTGCAGTAATTGGTTGACCCGTTTCTGAATCTACTTTTGGCGTAGGTGATGGTGCAGGTCTTTTCGGCACGCGTGATAGCAACGTAAAAGAGACGGCGCTCCTCTTCGATGCTCTCTTCCGAGCCTGTGCTCATGCTGGAAGGGAAGAGTTCCTCCTCCATTCCGACGATGAATATGTTTTTGAACTCCAATCCTTTTGAGGCGTGGACGGTCATGAGAGTCACCATGTCAGCATTCTCTTCCGAGTCGTTGTCCTGGTCGGTAAGCAACGAAACTTCTTGGAGGAAATCGGGCAGTAGGGTATTCTCTTCGCCGTCTTCTTCCCGTCTTTTTTCGCAAAATTCGTGGATGCTTTTCAGCAACTCTTCGATGTTTTGTTGGCGTGTCATGTTTTCGGGCGTGCGGTCTTGAAACAACTCATTGAGTATGCCCGTACGCTTGATGATCATGTCTGCCATGCTGAACGCGTCCTTTTCTTTTGCTGCTTGCGAAAACTCTTCGACGAGCGTTTTGAATCCACCCAGTTTCATGGCCGTTCCCGAGTTGATAGAAAGGTTGTAGCGAAGTGGATCGCTGATGACGTCCCAATAAGGAACCTTGTGGGCAATGGCGCATTCGGCGATTTTGTTCAATGTCGTTTCGCCGATACCTCTTGCGGGGTAGTTGATGACGCGCTTCAACGCCTCCTCGTCAGAATGGTTGGTTGTAAGACGGAAGTAGGCGAGGAGGTCCTTCACCTCTTTACGTTGGTAGAAGGAGAGGCCTCCATATATTTTATAAGGGATTTCGGCTCTTCTCAATGCCTCCTCCAGTACGCGCGACTGTGCATTGGTGCGATAAAGGATGGCGAAGTCGCTGAAATGGCCTTGAAACAAATGTCTGATTCGTTTTGCCACGACAGCCCCTTCCTCCGTGTCGGAATAAGTGCTGATGACCTCCACCAGTTCACCCTCGTCGTTTTCTGAGAAAACGTCCTTTTTGATTCTGTCCTTGTTTTTGTCTATCAAGCTGTTGGCCGCTTTTACGATGTTTTGCGTAGAACGGTAGTTTTGCTCCAGTTTGAAGAGTTTACAATCTGGGAATGTGTTTTTGAAGTTCAAGATGTTGGCGATGTTGGCACCACGGAACGAATAGATGCTTTGGGCATCGTCGCCCACGGCACAGATGTGGTGGTGTTTGTCGGCCAACTTCTTGATGATGAGGTGTTGGGCAAAATTCGTGTCTTGATACTCGTCCACCAAGATGAACTTGAACAGGTTCTGGTATTTGACCAATACGCCGGGATTGTCGCGGAACAAGATGTTGGTGTATAGCAGCAAATCGTCGAAGTCCATCGCTCCCGCTTGTAGGCAACGCTCTGTGTAGGCCACGTAAATGGCCCTGAGGAGAGGCAGACGGGCGTGCATGACAGTCTCGTGAAGGTCGGACCCTCCGATGTAGCTTTGGGGGGTGATGAGGTTGTTCTTCAACTGCGAAATGCGTCCGAAAACCTTGCTCGGATTGTAGGTCTTGTCGTCCAGTCTCATTCCCTTGATAATGCTCTTAATCAAGTTCTTTGAGTCGTTGGTGTCGTAGATGGTGAATGTGTCGGAGAAACCGATTTTGTCGGCCTCCATTCTGAGAATACGGTAGAAGATAGAGTGGAACGTACCCATCCAAAGGCGTTTGGCCTGATCTTCGCCCACGATGGACCCGATACGGTCTTTCATCTCTCTTGCGGCCTTGTTGGTAAAGGTCAGCGCCAAGATGGAATGGGGGGCGTACCCGGCTTTCATCAGTCCTGCAATTTTGTAGGTGAGCACCCTCGTCTTTCCCGAACCGGCGCCGGCAATGACAAGAGATGGACCGTCGTTATACAAAACGGCTTCTTTTTGGCCTTTGTTTAGGAAGTTCAAATACTCTTCCACGTCTTTTCAAATTTTTCTCGCAAATTTAGTCAAAAAAGCCTCTCGGAAAAAGCCTCTTTTGAAAGAAATGAGCGTCATTTTATTTTTTATTTTTCATGGCGGAAATTCCTGTGTGAATTGTAACTAAGCGAAACTAAAAGAGAAAGGGAAGGGCGGAAATAGAGCTTTTTTTTGCTGTAGTTTGCGTTTTGCTGACATCTGTCAAGTGTAAGTTGAAATTAATATTGTAATTTGCAATTAGAAACAAAATAGGTAGATTTCATAGTTAAGGTTTTAGTAAAAATGTTGTGAAAGGAGTCTGTGAAGATTCCTTTCATTGCTTTTACGTCTTCGCTACGAAAAGATTTGTCTTGGTATGTGCCTTCCGCTATTATTTCCGCCAATCTTTTTATGTCACCGCTTCCCGATTTATGAAGGGAAAACGGTTTTAAGACGGCTGTCGGAGGCTATTTTTTGTGTCAATGCTTCCTGTTTTTGCCCCAAGGAGCCACTGTAGTTATTGAAATTCGTACGAAAAACCTTTATAAAAATCAATAATTTTCAGATATGTATAAGAAGGTTTGAATGTATGTGTTTGTATATGAGTTGATTAAGGGATGTGTGTAATAATGTTGATACTTGTCAATTGCGTGGAAGTGCCAAAAGTCATAATTTTGTCATGCAAACAAAATAGGTAGATTTTTCATAGTTAAGGTTTAAGTTAAAATGGAGCAAAGGGAGTCTGTGAAGATTCCCTTTGTTTTTTGTTCCTCCTTCTCATTTATCAAGAATTTTTCGGTCCTTTTGCCACAATAATAAATGTCATATAGATTATTTGCGAAGAACTCTTTACAAAAATCAATAATGTTGGGGTAATGATTTTGAGGTGTTGTTGTATTTGCTTAAAAATGAGTGTTTTGTAAATAATTTTCTGTAAAGTTGATAAATATCAATTGTGTGAGACTACAAAAAGTTGTAGTTTTGTCATGCAAACAAAATAGGTAGATTTTTCATAGTTAAGGTTTAAGTTAAAA
>JAKSLA010000054.1 GCA_024401455.1 Paludibacteraceae bacterium
GTGCATTATCGGATATCCTCCAAACGTTTTTCGATGTTTTTTCGGAATATTTTTCATTCCGACTGGTTTTCAGGCAGGTAGAGACGTCCCCATGGGACGTCTCTACGGGGAAAAAATCAAAAATATTTATCCATCAACTCTTGAAATGCTTTTGGGGGAAGCCCAGGACGCCCCGTCTGCTGATTGACGAAACAAAGCGTGGTATATGCAGAGTTCAACAATTTTCCATCCTCGTTATAGACCTCATAATCAAATTTGATCTTTACTCCTGGTTTCTCCTTTACATAAACCTTTACCGTCAACAAATCGTCGTAATGAGCTGGCTGCTTATAATCAATATGCATCGTGATAACGGGCATAATAATTCCCATCTCTTCCATCTCGCGGTAGGTCAAACCTAAATCTCGCAATAAATCGCCTCGCGCTGCTTCGTAAAACTCAGCATAGTTGCCATAATAGCAATAGCCCATCTTATCCGTTTCGCCATAGCGAACCCGCACTTTTGTCTCTCCTGATAGCATATTCAAATTTTATTTTTAGTAAAAAAAGGGCAAGCCTTACCAACTTGCCCTTCTTAATATCTGGTTAATACTCTTATCGAATAAACAACAACTCTCGATATTTTGGCAATGACCACATTTCGTCGTCAACTATCAACTCCAATTTATCTACATCACGTCTGATCTTTTCGAAGAAAAGCACTACCGTATCATGGTAGGCAATGGCCTTTTCTCGCTCGCTTGCAATACGATTGGCCACACGACGGGCTTCAATCATATCAGCCACCATCTTCTTAACAGACGACACATGGGCCGACAACTCCTCAATCAACGCCGTATCGTCAGAAGACAAACGCTGCGCCATTTCCTTGTCATACACTTGCGTGAGTTTGAACACATTGTCCAACAACAAATTCTTATAACGCGTCGCAACAGGAAGGATATGGTTCATCACCAAATCGCCCAATACACGTGCTTCTATCTGAATCTTCTTGGTGTACATATCCCACTTCACCTCATTGCGAGCCTCCAACTCCTTCTCAGTAAAGACGCCTACTTTCTTGAACATAGCAACGCTCTTCTCCGCCAAATAAGCATCATAAATTAGCGGCACGCTTGTCTCGCAATCAAGGCCGCGCTTTTTAGCCTCAACCTTCCACTCTTCACCATAGCCATTACCGTCAAATCGAATTGGCTTGGTTATCTTGATATACTCCTTGATGACGTCGAAAATAGCTTTTTCCTTGGAAAGACCCGAAGCGATTTTTGCATCAACCTCCGCCTTGAATTCAGTCAATTGCGCTGCCACTGCGGCGTTGAGTACAATCATGGCACAAGAACAGTTGGCCGAAGAACCTACGGCACGGAACTCAAAGCGGTTACCCGTAAAGGCAAACGGAGATGTTCTGTTGCGATCCGTATTATCCACCAACACCTCAGGAATGAGGGCAACGCCCAAGCGCATCTTCTTCTTGCTATCCAAAACGATAGCCTCCTCGCTTGTAGAGTTCTCCAACTTATCCAAAATGTTCGAAAGTTGGGTACCCAAGAAGGCCGAAATAATGGCTGGAGGCGCCTCGTTTGCTCCCAAACGGTGAGCATTTTGCGCCGTCATAATAGAAGCCTTCAACAAGGCATCGTTCTTATAAACAGCCATCAATATGTTGACCAAGAAGGTGACGAACTGAAGGTTCTCCTCTGGTGTTTTGCCTGGTGTGAGCAGACCGACACCTGTATCCGTACCCAATGACCAGTTGCAGTGCTTACCCGAGCCATTGACACCAGCGAACGGCTTTTCGTGCAACAAGACGCGGAACCCGTGCTTACGAGCCACACGCTTCATGATTGACATAATCATCAAATTTTGGTCAACGGCCAAATTCGTCTCCGTATAGATTGGAGCCAACTCAAACTGATTAGGGGCTACCTCGTTGTGACGAGTCTTGCAAGGAATGCCATATTTATACGCCTCATATTCAATTTCTTTCATATAAGCCTGCACACGCTCTGGGATAGCACCGAAATAATGGTCTTCCAACTGCTGGTTTTTCGCAGACTCGTGGCCCATCAATGTACGGCCAGTAAGGAGCAAGTCAGGGCGAGCAGCATACAAGCCCTCATCCACCAAGAAATACTCCTGCTCCCACCCCAAGAAAGAGAATACTTTCTTGACAGAAGGGTCGAAATAGTGACAAACATCCGTTGCCGCCTTATTGATTGCATTAAGCGCTTTCAACAAAGGAGTCTTGTAGTCCAAAGCCTCACCTGTATATGAGATGAAAACGGTAGGAATACAAAGTGTATCATCAACGATGAAAGCCGGAGAAGAAGGGTCCCAAGCCGAGTAACCACGAGCCTCGAACGTGTTACGAAGTCCGCCATTAGGAAAACTTGAGGCATCTGGCTCTTGCTGAGCAAGGAGTTTTCCGGAGAATTCCTCTATGACCGAACCTCCAGGAGCACCTGCATATTCAATGAAAGAGTCATGCTTTTCTGCTGTCCCCTCCGTAAGTGGTTGGAACCAGTGCGTGTAGTGAGTAACGCCCATTTCAAGAGCCCACATTTTCATACCCGCAGCCACATGGTTGGCCAATTCTCGATCCAATGGCATACCTTTGTCTATCACATTGGTGAAAACCTTCAATGTCTCTTTAGAAAGGTACTTAGCCATCTTAGCTCTATCAAAGACATACTTCCTAAAATATTCGGAAGTCATTTGGTCTGGAGCAGTCACAGCCATAGCCTTCTTTTTGAAGGCCTCCTCCACGACTTTAAATCTTAATGTTGACATATATAAGTTATTGTACTAACCCATAGGGAAAGCATAGCCCTCCCTACGAATTAGGTTGTTGTTGATTATCGCGTATTTTACTCTCTTAAAACGGGACAAATATCGCAAAATTTCCGCCAATATACAATTTGTAAAGAGGAAATGAATGATTTTTAGATGTCATGGGAGGTTATATAAAACGCAAAAAGGGAAATCCCACATCGGAACTTCCCTTTTTCATTGCTATTATTCAATACCTAAAATCAATATTCATCCCAACTCTTAATCTTGATGTCTTCAAACTTCATCTCGCAGATAGAACGAATGAAGGCACTTGCCAAACGAGCGTTGGTAATCAATGGAATGTTGAAATCGATGGCACCACGACGGATAGCGTAACCGTTAGCCAACTCACGCTTGCTCGCATCCTTTGGAATGTTGATAACCAAATCGAACTTCTTGTCGGCTATCATCTCCATCACATTCATCACGCCCTTATCCTCATCTGGCCATCCGACCATTGTTGAACGGATGCCGTTTTCTGCCAAGAACTTGTGTGTGCCGCCTGTAGCAAAGATTTCGTAACCGTGAACCTGCAACAACTTGCAAGCATCCAACAAGTCAACCTTAGACTTAGTGGCACCAGAAGAGATCATAACATTCTTCTCTGGAATCTTATATCCTACAGAAAGCAAAGACTTGAGCAATGCCTCTGAGAAGTCATCTCCGATACAACCGACCTCACCTGTTGACGACATATCCACACCGTGGACTGGGTCAGCCTGCTGCAAACGTGCGTATGAGAATTGAGAGGCCTTCACACCTACATAATCCAAATCGAAGGCCGACTTTTCAGGACGCTCAACAGGCAAGCCAAGCATAACCTTCGTTGCCAACTCGATGAAGTTGATCTTCAACACCTTCGAAACGAATGGGAAGCTTCGGGAAGCACGCAAGTTACACTCGATAACCTTTATCTCATTGTTCTTTGCCAAGAACTGGATATTGAACGGACCTGAGATATTGAGCGCCTTGGCCGTCTTTCGTGCGATTTGCTTGATACGGCGTACCGTCTCGACGTAAATCTTTTGAGGAGGGAACTGCGTTGTAGCATCACCAGAGTGGACTCCGGCAAACTCAACGTGTTCTGAAATAGCATAAACGACAATCTCACCCTTCTCTGCCACCGCATCAATTTCAATCTCCTTACATCTCTCGATGAATTCAGAAATAACGACTGGGTGCTTTTGTGAAACATCGGCTGCCAAACGAAGGAAGTTCTCCAATTGAGAACGGTCATAGCAGACATTCATCGCTGCGCCCGACAACACATAAGAAGGACGCACCAAGACTGGGAATCCGATACGATCCACGAAGTCGTTGACATCATCAAGCGTAGTCAACTCCTTCCAACGAGGTTGGTCGATGCCCAACTCATCCATCAAAGACGAGAATTTGTGTCGGTCCTCAGCACGGTCGATATCGACAGCCTGCGTACCCAAAATATTCACATTGCTTTCAGCCAACTTGACTGCCAAGTTATTCGGAATTTGACCACCCGTTGAAACGATGACACCCATCGGATTTTCCATCTCGATGATATCCATTACGCGCTCGAAACTCAACTCATCGAAGTAGAGTCTGTCGCACATATCATAGTCAGTAGAAACCGTCTCTGGGTTGTAGTTGATCATTACGGAACGGTAGCCTTCCTTACGGATCGTATTCAAGGCATTTACGCCACACCAGTCGAACTCAACGGAAGAACCGATACGGTAAGCACCCGAGCCCAACACTACGACAGAACGCTGGTCGCCGAGATACTTGACATCGTTGGCGATTCCGCTATAAGTAATATAAAGGTAGTTGGTCTGAGCCGGATACTCGGCCGCCAACGTATCAATCTGCTTAACAACAGGGACGATGCCGCGCGACTTACGATAGTTGCGGACATTCAACATCTGCTCATCGATGTCGTCCTTGCTGCACTTTGTCACCAAACGTGCAATTTGGAAGTCTGAGAATCCCAATTGCTTAACATGCAAAAGGAGTTCGTCAGGAAGAGACTCCAATGAGTTGTATGTATTCAACTCTTTCTCGTGCGTCACGATGTGCTGCAACTTTTGGAGGAACCACAAATCGATCTTCGTCAACTCATGGATGCGCTCAATGGTGTAACCCTCGTGAAGAGCCTGAGCCAAATAGAACACACGCTTATCAGTTGGTTGAGAAAGGTCCTTATCCAAATCAGAAGAAGAAAGAGCCTTATTTGCCACAAAGCCGTGCATACCCTGACCGATCATACGAAGACCCTTTTGGATAGCCTCCTCAAAAGTACGACCGATGGCCATGATTTCGCCGACGCTCTTCATGCTACTGCCCAACAAGCGAGAAACGCCTTGGAACTTACCCAAATCCCAACGAGGAATCTTACAAACGATGTAGTCCAAAGCAGGCTCGAAGAATGCAGAAGTCTCTTTTGTTACCGAGTTCTTCAACTCAGGCAAGCCGTAGCCCATACCCAACTTGGCTGCCACGAAAGCCAACGGATAACCGGTAGCCTTAGAAGCCAAAGCGGAAGAACGGCTCAAACGAGCATTCACCTCAATCACGCGGTAATCCTCCGACATTGGGTCGAAAGCATATTGTACGTTGCACTCACCCACGATTCCGATGTGACGAATGATGCGGATAGCCAACTCGCGCAATTTGTGATACTCTTTGTTGGTAAGCGTCTGAGATGGAGCCACCACGATACTCTCTCCCGTGTGGATACCCAGTGGGTCGAAGTTTTCCATGTTGCAGACCGTGATACAGTTGTCGTAACGGTCGCGCACCACCTCATACTCAATCTCTTTCCAACCCTTCAACGACTTCTCCACCAAAACTTGAGGAGAATAAGAGAAGGCCTTCTCGACAAGCACCTTCAACTCTTCGTCGTTGTTACAGAAGCCAGAGCCCAATCCACCCAACGCATACGCCGCACGGACGATGACAGGGTAGCCCAACTCGTTAGCCGCCTTCAACGCATGGTTGAGGTCAGTTACGGCTTCACTCTTTATATAGTTTACATTGATTTCTGAAAGTTTCTGGTTGAAGATTTCACGGTCCTCCGTGTCGATGATTGCCTGTACCGGCGTACCCAACACCTCCACACCATACTTTTCAAGGATGCCCGTACGATAGAGAGCGACACCGCAGTTGAGGGCCGTCTGACCTCCAAACGAAAGGAAGATGCCGTCTGGGCGTTCCTTTTCGATCACACGCTCAACAAACTCAGGAGTGACAGGCAAGAAGTAAACCTTATCTGCAATACCCTCTGAGGTTTGCACCGTAGCAATATTCGGGTTGATAAGGACGGTAGAGATACCCTCCTCACGCAAAGCCTTCAATGCCTGCGAACCAGAATAGTCGAACTCACCAGCCTCACCGATCTTCAAGGCACCAGAACCCAACAAGAGCACCTTATTGTACTTCTTAGGGCCAAAGAACTTAGCCTCATTCTTTGCGAAGATTTCCGACTTTTGTCCGTCCATCAACTTTACGAACTCGTCGAAAAGGAACTCCGTATCAGTAGGACCGCTGGCAGCCTCTGGGTGGAACTGTGCAGAGAAGAAAGGCTTCGACTTGTGGCGAATACCCTCGTTTGTACCGTCGTTCATATTAACGAAGAGCGGTTCCCAGTCTGTTCCAAGTGTTGTGTTATCCACTGCAAAACCGTGGTTTTGAGAAGTGATAAACGAACGAGTGCTGCCCACCATGCTCACTGGCTGATTGTGGCTACGGTGACCATACTTCAATTTATACGTCTTAGCACCACCTGCGATTGAAAGCAGTTGGTTACCCATACAGATACCGAAGATAGGTTTGTTGCCCTTCATTGCTTCACGGATATGCTCAACGGCCTCACCGCAAAGAGCAGGGTTACCAGGACCATTAGAGATGAAAAGGCCATCATACTCCAATTGGTTGAAATCGTAATTCCAAGGAACTCTCGTCACAGTAACGTCGCGCTTCAACAAACAACGGATGATGTTGTTCTTAACACCGCAATCCACCAAAACGACCTTGTGCTTACCATTTCCATAAGTCACAACCTCCTTGCAACTCACTTTTGCCACTTGGTTTTCGTCGTCAGGATTAACGAATGGGATGTCTGCCTCATCAGGGAAAACGAGTTTTCCTTTAAGGGCTCCTTTCTCACGAACCATCTTCGTCAACTCACGGGTATCGATACCGAAAACGCCAGGTATCTGTTGCTCTTTCAGCCAATTACCCAAGCCTTCGATAGCGTTCCAGTGGCTATATTCAAAAGAAAAATCGGAAATAATCAAGCCAGTGACCTGAATTTTTTCCGATTCAAAAAATGTTGAAATTCCGTTTTCATCGACCTTATCGCTTGGAACGCCATAATTGCCGACTAACGGGAAAGTGACCGTCAAAATCTGTCCCGAATAAGATGGGTCTGTTAAACTCTCGGGATAACCCACCATCGCCGTACTAAAAACGACTTCACCAGCCACTTGCTTCTCGTAGCCGAATGATTTTCCTTTAAAGACGGTGCCATCTTCAAGCACCAAATTCAATGGTCTGTATGCGTGCATAATCTTACATGTTCAAAAATTACGCAAATTTCTATATAATTACGCTAAAAAAGAAACAAAAGGATAAGAATCTCTCCGAAAAAGATTAACAACTTACGAAAAGAAAGGAAAACGCGAGATTATATTTTAAATCAAACGTCACACACGACAATAAATAACAAACCAATCACAAAGTACTAAAAAACCGACCGAATCCTGCTTTCTCAATCTTTTCCACAGACCCCACGATGTCTCAGATTATATTTTCCTAAAATCCGCAACAGGCAGACACCCCAAAATTGAAGATGTTTTCGTTTTTAATGCTACCTTTGTCATAATCCATTGTTATTTTTTTATTGCAACACCCATTTAGGTAAAAATTATGACACATGGAAATCCTTGGAAACTTTTGTTTCTCAAGATGTTAAACCAAACCAAAACAAACTATTTGCGTAAATTAGGCTTTTTAATTCAAAACAAATTCTGAATGCCGGCTTCAATTTGGTACTTTCGTTTTTTTTGGATTTCTTTGGCATCCGAACATGTCTGTCTCTGTTAAAAACAACTGGGGAAACAGAGCACATCAACTTAAGTATAATGGAGAATGTAATATCAAATTTTAGAAGATAAATTAATAGAATACTATAAAAATAATCATGGGATAGAACTTCAATCGGTTGATGACTAAAAACACATTATAGATTTAATACAACGGAGATTACAGACCTTTAAAACAATTAGTTTTGAATTTTTTTAACAATTTCTAAAATGAAGTTTTTCGCCATCATCTACTGGAACCTCTGTTGAACCTAACAAAAACAAATGACAAGGCAAAGAATGGAAGAATTGGAAGAACTCAAAGCAAAGGCACTTCAAGGTGACAACGAGGCTCAATATAAGTTAGGCGACCGATATTACCAAGGCATCGGCGTAGAACGCAACTTCGCCGAGAGCGCCCAATGGTTTAAGAAGGCTGCCAATGCTGGCCATGTAAAAGCTCAATTCTATCTTGCATGGCAATACTCCACTGGATTTGGTGTCAAGCGCGACCTCAAAAAATCTTTTGAACTTTACACAAAAGCAGCCGAGCAGAATCACGGACATGCCCAATTCTATTTAGCGGCCTGCTACGGGAAAGGGGAAGGCGTAGCCACAGACTATCAAAAAGCCATAGATTGGTTAGAGAAGGCGTTATCGAACGGCGTCGCAGAAGCTGCTATCGCAATAGACTGCTATAAACAATTACAAGTAGATGCACTCCAAGAACCTACTATCCATTGCGAAGCAAACACGACAGATTCGGGAAATACGGTTCGGAAAGAAAACACCCCCCAAAAGAAAACAGAAGAGAAAATGATTGCTACCCCTTCTGCTACGACCAAGGCAACTACAAAAGTGACTCAAGATAGACTTTCGACAATATACGTCTGTTCGAAAACTCACAACTATAGATTCATCGGCGATCGTTTGGTATATGAAGTATGCCTACCCATATATGACGGGGAGGATCTCGAACCGGCCGAACACGACATCCTCTTTCACGACCAATACATGGGATGGACGGAATACTTCAAATACGGAGATTTTTCGCAACTTGATTCTTTAAAAATAAAGGGCCATACACCTAACGGTTTCGTCAACTTTTTCAAGGTCGATATTCCAGAAAACATCAAAGAGATGGTGATTGATTACGTGAAGGAACACAAAGAGACTCGTTTGTATGATTTCAATATCAAGGAGTTGATTCACGCCAACCTCTATCCAACCAACAGAAATTTACTTTTGGGCGACCTCAACCCGGTTGTAAGAATCGGGAATAGGCACCTACTCTACAACGAAGAAAAGAATCGTTTGGTTGGATACATACCTGAATTGGGGAAAGAGGGATTCCGTAAGAAAGATGCTTATTACTACCGGTCTTTATCAACAAACGACATTATTCAATCAGCCTACTACGTCAAAAAAAATGTTGCTGTCTATAAGGGAGCCCAAGCCATTCACGTAGGTTATCTCAATCAAAAGACACAAAAAGTATATTTGCTGTTTGACGAAGCAGACGGGAAAAGACTTGGCATAGAGCCCCAAATTGATTATTTCGAAAAATACACGCCTTCTTGCTACGAGACAGAGGTTCCGTTAGAGGAGATTTCCGAACTCTACGAAATTCGCAAACCCTACAAAGACTATCCATTCCTCACGCCCGAAAGGGTTTATCACCGAAAGAACAACATCTGGCAACCATGGCACGAATTTGGAACGCTACTGAATGATGACGAATGGATTTAGTGCAGAGACGGTGTGCACACCGTCTCTACTCTACTGACGCCTCTTTTATATAATTCATCCTATAATATCCCTCCTTGATGGTGAGCCTTACATGGTTCCCCTCAATGGGTTCAAAAAAAGTTGCCGCATTGAAGCTATGCGGTGGTGTATTGAATGCATAAACAGACACATAGGGCAAAATACCAAAAAACCATTTGTTGGGCACTGAGATTTCCTCTTTGAAAAGAGAATCGGAGGAAAACGCATTCACATTATAGGCATAAAAAAATAAAACCAGAAGCAACAATGCCATACATACCCATCGAAAATATAAGAACATCTTTTGAAGTCTTTTTGCTTTCTCTCTATTCATAACCAACTGATTTACTGTTTATTCACATCACAAAAGTAGAATCAAATTATGACAGACCCGTTACTAAATAATGAATGACAGATGACAGATTCGTTACAATTCCATTACAACGAAGGACAAAAAAAACTCACGTCCGAACAATCTCGAACGTGAGGGAAGAAACCAACTGCGCAAAACAAGGAAGAGTTATACCTCTAAAAACTTTCTCATTCCACGAAGCATGTGACGCAACGATCCGACCAACTCTTGCGACTCTTGCAAAATATGGACCGTCAGCAACAAAGTATTCATATTCTGTTCACCATTCTGCAAATTATCAAGCACGATTTTGCGGTCGGAAGAGATTTTCATCTGAACGGACATACAATCCGAACGCAACTGCTCCGACTCCGAGAAGTCGCCCTTCTGCAACATTTGGAAAGCCCTTTCATAGATGGCTATCACGCCATCGCGCATTGCCAAGAAATCTGCCCTATACTCTTGAGGAAGAGGCGAAAAGTTGCTGCCCACATGCTCCCTTATCGGGTCGTTGATACGCTTCATTCCATATAGCATCTGCAAGCACGAATTGATGCCCAAGAAATACCATGTGTTCCTTTGAATCATCATAAGAGGATCCAATCGCCTCATGGCAACAATCTCCCTGCGCCTTTGCCTCTTCAATTCATTCCGCTCCTCATCTATCAAACCAGAAGCACGGCGCAAAGGAGTATAAGATTCCGACAGATAGGCGTCTGTCGATGCTTTATAAGCATTCATGACAAAATCCAATCGAGCGGCATTTCCCTTTCTTATATGCTCACATAGCAATTTCCAAATTTCCGCTTGGTCCTGAGAACGAATGAGTTTATGGAAAACCTCGTCCTCCTCCTTCTCTTTCTTCTCATACGCCAAATGGCTGCGAATAAGCAAACCGATGGCCACGACAATGGATAGGAGCATCACCACATAACCGCCAAAGAACATAGCGTTAGTGACAAGATAACACAAGGCAAAAGCCACACCTGCCGTGATGAACCAACCGCCTATCACACTAATCACTCCTGTCAGACGGAACACGGCCGACTCCCTGCCCCAAGCCCTATCGGCAAGACTGGCACCCATAGCCACCATAAAAGTGACATAGGTCGTGGAGAGCGGTAATTTATGTGAAGTTCCGAAAGCCACCAACAAGCCAGCCAAGACCAAATTAACGGAAGCCCTCACCATATCAAAAGCAGCGTTGTCCGGCAATTTAACATGGACCGTGCAGAAACGACCATCCACCCACTCCACCACCGGACGAGGAACGATGCGAAGAACCCCATTCGCCAATTTCATGCTCGCCCTCACCAAAACTCGCGCTACGCCAGAAGAGCCAAACATCTCATCACCATCCGCCTGGCGAGAAAGATCGACCGACGTCCGAACTACGTTCTGCGCCTTCTTCGAAAAGGTAAGCGAGAGCACCATAATAACACCCGCCACCAAAAGGAAAATTATCGGAGTCTGCGCAGAATCTTGCAAAGAACTCATCATAAAGGCATCCGCATCCCCTGCACCGTGGGCAGAAAAATCAAGATAGGCATCCAAACCCGTCAAAGGGACACCGATAAAGTTCACCAAGTCATTGCCTGCAAAGGCCATCGCCAAGGCAAATGTTCCCGTCAAAACCACCGTCTTCAAGATATTTACTCTCAAGAAAGAAAGCAACGCCATCAGCAACGTCATACTATGAACCATAAAATAAAAAGTACAAAGCGTTTTTCTTTAATCTGCTGATTGATTGAAGTTTGTAAAAAGTACAGATAAAATTAAAAAGTACAAGAGGTTACAAATAGGTGCCTGTAGAGTGACATATTTCGGGGGAAAGATCTATCATGGGTGTTACCGGTTACAAAAGGCTAAAAAAAGGGCTAAAATCGCCCCTTTTCGCGCTCAAATTTCTCCTTTATGGCTTGGATGATGTAGGCCGTCTTGTCCGGCACGTTTTCGAGGATCATCTCTATCTCTTTGGGTGCATTGAAACCATACCTCTTTGAGGTCGTTTTCTTTCTGCCTGCGCCCTCTCTTTTTCCACCTCTTTGGCTCTTTTCTGCTTGATTTTCCATTATTTATACTATCTTTGCATCATAAACAAGTCCAAAAGTGGGCGGTGTTCCAGCACCGCCCAAGGCTTTACCATTTTATCTCTATCGAGATGGTGGCCTTACCAATTTTGAACTTAAATTTAAGTTCCTTCAAGTCTATATTCATTGGTCTTTTGGCTTGTTTTTTCCTACTCATTTCAAGGCTTTCGGAATCCCCTTTGTAACCCCTCATCGATTACATTACAAATATACAAAAATATTTGATAACATACAAATAAATTCAAATAAAAATAACTGAAAATCAGTAAAATAACAAAAAAAGCACTTCCAAAACGTGTTAAGTCGTAGGAAGTGCTTTTTTTGTTGTCTTACACAATCAAAAAAAAACGAAAAATACGGAATGGAGTTACAAAATACGGAATGGAGTTAGTAATGGGGTTACGAATGGGGTTACAAACCTCTAAAAAAAATACCCCCTTTAATCCCCGAAAATATACCTATTTTTGCCCTATAACTATGAAAACGATACACAAAATACCCTATTCGTTTTTGTGCATACCTTTATATATAAGGAAGTTAAGCCCCAAAAAACGCCTTTTTGCCTCTCTCCTCCCGTTTTTTGCCTCCTGACTTCCCCTTTTCAATGTACTTTTCTCGCATATTATCGGCTTTGAATTAGTAGTTGAAGTATGTTTAACTGCTCTTTCAATGATGCTATCTGCTCTTTCAGATCTTCTATTCGTTTGTCCTTCTCCTTGCAAAGCTGGCAATCTTTCGGCAGATCACATGATTGTCGGTTCTCCATGGTGGCCGAAGTATTACCAGAATTGCCTGTTTGGATGATGCCTGCGTTGATTGATCCATTATTTTTCATCATTTCTCCAGACCCCATAACAAGCCATTCTATGTTAAGATTGGGATAAATAGCCATTATTTTCTGAATACTTTCGGTGTTTACCGATTTTTTTATACTACTAACCCACCCGTTAGCCAAATTACACCTCTTTTCAAATGCCCCTTGACTTAAGTTTAGATATTTTAGTAGTAAGATAACTCTTGTTTTAACATCTTGTATATCAGTCATAATAAAAAATAATTACATCAAACATAGAAAATAATCGGTAAATAATTTGATTATTACCGAAAATAGTCGGTATATTTGCATCGTTTTAAACACAAAACGATTTTAAAACATTAAAATAAATAAAAATGAACAAAAATACAAAAACTATAGGTTGCGACAAAGAGCCGATAGTGCTGAACAGGGGGATGAAGGCGCAGCTCATGAAAAGGTTCGGGGTTACGCGCCCTACCGTCAATGATGCGCTAACCTATCGGAAAAGCACTCCGTTGCATCAGGCAATCAGGCAAGAGGCCACACGGATGGTGGACGAGTTTATGAATCAATTTAAATGAAGACATATGATAGCGAATTTATTGGAAGAGTTGTTTGAGTATCGAATAGACATGCTCAACAACGAAATCGAATCTCTTGACGATGCGAGAGACGAAATGTTAGTGAATGAAAGCAGTTATTACAGCCAGCGTCAAACTTTGGTGGCAAGAAAGGCAGAGGCGATAAACATCAAGCAACTATTTGAAGACAGAGGTCTTATAAATAACAGTGAAGAGATTGGAATGTCGGAGATCGGCAGTAACGAAAACTTGAGTCTTTGTATGACAGACAATATGCACATCATACTTTTCCATCAAGGGATAAGGGTTTTGGAACTCATAAATCCAAAGATCTGCGAGGTGGACATACTGAAGAAGTTGTTAGGCATGAATGATTAGCGTCCCAACTCCCATTAAGCGCACGATAGCGGAATCCGTGCGATATGCCGTTGGCTCTCTTCGGTATTCTGAGGCCAAGTTACCAACCAGATTCTATATGCAGAATAAGCGGAATGCCAACGACATCCTAGGACGATTAGCAAGGTTCGACTCCTTGCATGGGAGCAAACTCACGCCAAGAGGGCGGAGTTAGTCTTTATTTATTAACAATCAGAAGGATGGAAAAGGCCGTCCTGCGGGTGCAAATCCCGTATAGATTTCATCAATAGCATAAAGCCATAGGCCGCTCAAAATCGTGAGAGTATGAGCGGCAAACGGGAGGGAAAGATACGGATGTGGCGGACCGTATATGTCATTGTTAAATGAAGAGTAGGAACTCCATCAGGTTCGACCCCTGAACCCTCCACAACTGATTTCCATATTTTTTATGTGTGTTTTTATCGTAGGCAAAACCCGTGAGGGCATAGCCTAGGAACATGGTGGCAGGGTCGCTGGGAGCGAGGTATACTAGGTTGGGTTCGACTCCCAATGCCGCCCCAAACAAAAAAAAGAATACGAATGCAGGCAATTGAGGAAATCAACGGACGACCTGCCGTATCGGTCTCTTGGATGGACGAAAATGGTGTTATAAGTTCTTCTAATGTGAGGCGATTAACGCACTTTGGCGACATCGAACAAGCACGCAGAGCATGCAAGGGGCAGACGGCGATGGTCTATGCTGACAACATGCCGATCCGGTTCAGAGAGAAGATCATTGAAAAGGTTGGAGACATTTATGAGGCTATGAACAGCACGATCATTAAGGTGGAGCACGATGCCAAGGCGGCACAGTTCTACGACGATTATGCAACGGCAGACGCTCGCCGACTGCCCGACGAAAAACGAAGAGAGTATTACGCAACGGCCTGCGTGCTGAATGCGGTTACACAGATGTTGTCAGTGACGCAACACAGACAGTCGAGCATCGGAGTTCGCAAGGCCATTGACTGGCAAATGGTGCAGGAGCAGATTGATAAGGTGGACAGCAAGATGTTCCCTTTCAAGTTGCCTGGCAATGCAAGATCGCTGGAAAGGAAGTGGCAAGCCTACAAGTCGGAAGGATATGAGAGCCTTGTACACAAGAATTACAAGAGCGGAAGCGGTAACGCGAGGAAGATAGTTGACGACGAGCAGGAGAAGGCGTTGGTCGAGTTGCTGACGGTGCAGAATTGGGACATGGAGCAGGTGGCGAAACTATACAACGCAATGGCCAAGTCGAATGGTTGGAAGCAAGTCACCGCCACCACGATAGCCAATTTCGCCAAGTCGCACGCAACAGACATCCACGCCGCACGCCACGGACGCAACTCATTCCGTAACGAGGTGGCGATGCAAGTGAAGCGCAGCCGCCCATCTACACCACTCCTCTATTGGACGAGGGACGGATGGAAGGCGGAACTCTTCTACAGGACAGAAGACAAGCTTTACAACTCGCTAACGATCGAGGTCGTGATAGACACCTACTGTGATTACCCTATGGGTTACGCCATTGCCGACCGAGAGAGCGTCGAACTCATCAACGAGGCGATGCGCAGCGCGGTGAAGCATACCGAGGAGTTGTTCGGAAGTATGTATCGCGTTCATCAGCTGCAATCGGACAACTATGGCAAGGCAGGTATGGCAGACATTGACAACGAGGTTTCAGCCCACTTCACTCCTGCCGCCGTTGGCAATGCCAAGGCGAAGGTGATTGAGCCGTACTTCAAGAAGTTGAACCACGACTATTGTGCGCTGTTACCTAATTGGAGCGGCTACGGTGTGACGAGCAAGAAGAGTCTGCAGCCAAACCCTGAACTTGTAAAGTTGAGGGCAAAGAGTTTTCCGAGCAGAGAGGAATGCATCGCACAGTTGGAGGCCATAATACAGATGGAGAGAGAGAAGAAGAGGGAGCAGATGATGGCTGGATTTGCGAAGATGAAACCTCAGCACAAAGTGGAGATGAGCAAACGCGACTATTTGAGTTTGTGGGGCAATGAGACACCGACGAGGGCACTCTTGAGGGGCGAAGGTCTTATGATTACCATCGGCGGTGTAAAGAGGACTTACGACTGCTTTGATGCTGCCATGCGTCGCCACCCAGCAGAGAGATGGGCTGTGAAGTACGATCCGAGAGATTTGAGCAAAGTTCTTGCCATCAGCGAAGACGGAAGGCTTGTTTACGAACTTGAGGAGAAATATCTGCAGCCGATGGCTCTGGCAGACAGGCGGGATGGCGACTACGAACAGTTGAAGAGAGTGAGAGACTTCAACCAGGAGCTTGAAAGCCGTGCAATCAAGACCGTCAGCGAATCGAGCGGAACAATAGCCAGACTAATGTCATCCAAACGGCTTGACGATGGAGAGAACCCTCTCATAATCGACGGAGCCGACACCTATCAGAAGATGCTTTTGACAGATCAGCATGGAAGGCACAAGGATGCTCTTAACGACATAAGATGTGGAGAGCAACCCAAAAATACACACAAGTCTCAACAAGATGAGACGGAAGAAGACAATGTTTATAACGATTATTAAGGCATAATAACATGGAATCAATAAAGAAACAAAACATCGCCAATGCGCTTGCCACCTACTGCGAGCGTTACGAGAGTCAAAACCGTGCGTCCAACTCGCTCAAGAACGTAAGCCCGGCGACAATCAGCCAGATGCTGAACGGTAAATGGGAATTGATCAAGGACGAGATGTGGCGCAACGTAGCCGCACAGATAGGCTACAAGGAGGAGAAATGGGAACCGGTCGAGACGTCAGGATATAAGAGGATGATGAAGATATTGTCAGACGCACAGACCAATTCGATGGTCATGGGCATCTGCGGCGATGCCGGCACAGGCAAGACATTCTCCTGCCGGCAATATGCACAACGCAACCGACAGGTGTATCATCTGTGTTGCTCGGAGTATTGGAACAAGAAGGTGTTCCTCTCGGAACTTTTGCTTTCGATGGGGCGAGACTTCACCGGTTACAGCATTAGTGAGATGATGCAGGAGGTTGTAAGGTATTTGAAGATGCAAGAGCAGCCGCTCATAATCCTTGACGAGGCCGATAAGTTGAGTGACAGTGTGCTCTATTTCTTCATCACGCTATACAATCAGCTTGAGGACGAGTGCGGGATAATCCTTATTGCGACATCGCACCTTGAGAAAAAGTTGAAGCGAGGTGTCAAACTTGCGAAGAAGGGATATGCAGAGATTTGGTCTCGTCTTGGCAAGAAGTGCGTTCCGCTAAAGGGAGTTACCGCCAACGACATTGCTAAGATATGCGAGTGCAACGGCGTGACGGAGAGCAAGGACATTGACGACGTGATTGCTGATTCAGAGAGTGATCTGCGTCGAGTTAAGAGAAGAGTTCATGCAATCACACAGATCAAGAAGGAGAAGGAGGTGGCGTGATGGCTAAAAAGAGATACACCTTAAGCGACATCAAGTCTTACGTACCCAAGACGCTTGAATTTGACGGAGAGTTTCAAGCCCTTGTAGGACAGCCGGAGTTGAAAGGATCGTGGATTGTGTGGGGCAATTCAGGCAACGGAAAGACAAGCTTCGCCCTGCAATTAGCAATGTACTTCACGCAGTTTTGCAAAGTTGTCTATGACAGCATCGAAGAGGGAATGTCGAAATCAATGCAAGACGCATTGGCGCGCATCCCGGTCGGCGATAAGAGCAAATACAGATTCTCTCTACTGGACCGAGTTGGACTTGACGAGCTGAAGTCAATGCTGCGAAAAAAGAGAGCGGCAGATGTGATATTCATCGACAGCATTCAATACACAGGGATGAGCTATGCAGACTACAAGTCGCTGCTGGAAGAGTTTCCGAAGAAGATGTTCGTATTCGTCTCGCATGCTGACGGACAGTTGCCCAAGGGAGAAGTCGCCAAGAGTGTGAGGTACGATGCAATGGTCAAGATACAAGTCAAGAGTTTCGTCGCCACCGCGATAGGTCGATATGGAGGCGGAAAGCCTTTCGTGATCAGCAAGCGGAAATCTGAAGAAATGGGTTACAATGTTAATTGATTATGGGAGATATAAAAGAAGATGCGAGGAAATCGGCAATGAGAGCGTTTTTTGCCGCTTGCAACGAACACAAGTTATCAGAAGATGCGAGACACGCAATAGTTGAGGGATTTGGCCATGAAAGCACAGCGGAGATGACCACCGAAGAACTGATCCAGGCAACGCAGTCTCTATGTTGTAGAGATGATGAGCGAAACAAGTGGGTAAAGCGTTGCATGGCCGTCATATACGAATACTGCGAGCGCAAGGGTTACAAGAATGTTGGGTCAGACTACGTGAAGAGTATCATCACCACATCGGCAAGGGTGTGCAACTTTAATAAGCTAACGACTAATGATTTAAAACGTGTTTATAACTGCTTTAAAAAGAAGGAAAATGACAAAGAAAAATGCGATAAGAGTGTTGTTTAACGAGTACATGAGTGAGAAGTACGGAGAAAGTTGGTACGCACTATTCCCTGCAGATGTGATAGAGGCACAATATGACGTGTTTCGCCAAGGGTGCCTTGCTATGGCAGGATTTATACAAGCTATCAGCGACCAGTTAAGTAATGATCAATAGAAGAAAAAGAATGACAAAAAAAGAAATGGAGAACGGTATCATCAACTTGGCAAAGAGGATGAGTGTGGAGGCCGTGGCGCAATTGCTTGATATAGACAAATACGATGTGATTAGGGTATGTTTTGTTAATGGCATAAATCACACTACAGCCGACAATCATATGGCAAGATATGAGGTACTTACGTATCTACTTGAAACAGGAGGCTATGACGAGGGCATGGTTAGGGAGAGGAATTTTCTCAGCGTCAAGTTATATAGCAAGAAGAAGTATAAGGATTCAGGCGGACTTGAGGTAAAATCAATAGACAACTACTTGGTGGATTGAAGATGAGACAACCATTACAGATAATCAGAGACATCTGCGAGAAAAAGAAGGCACAACACACAGTGCCATGCCAGGCAACGATGCATGAGGTGATGACAGAGCTTGTAGAAGAGATGAAGGAGGAATTGAGAGAGATGTGCCGGGCAAAGATAATAGAATACCATGAGACACTCAATAGTGTAGCATTTAATGAGATAGAAGATACTAATAACTAACATTTAAACAACAAAAAAATGGCAAAAAGAGAAAAAAAGACAATTTACACAGGAGTCACAAGAGATGTGATGGAAGAGGCATTGAGCAAGTATGCAAACGCAGACGCAATGCAATGTTCAATCATGGCTAAAATGGAGGTTGAGATCACCAAAATCAGAGAGAAGTACGCAGATGAATTGGCAAGATTGGATGCCGATAAAGAAGAGTCGTTCGGCATACTTCAGCAATTTGCGGTAGAGAACAAATCTGAACTATTCGCAAAGAAGAAGAGTTTGGAGAGCACTCACGGAACAATCGGTTTCAGGATGGGAACTCCAAAACTAAAAACATTAAAAGGTTTCACATGGGCATCCGTAACTAACTTATTGAAGGAGTTCTTGCCTGAATATGTCAGATTCACCGTTGAACCAGCAAAAGACAAACTGCTTGCAGACAGGGATAGTGATCAGGTTGTTCAAAACTTATCTAAAGTTGGATTGTGCGTCGTTCAGGACGAGTCGTTTTTTGTAGAAGTAAAAAAATAGGCACTATGAGACAGGAATACGAAGAGCCAGCAATAGAGGTGATAGAGATTGAGTCAGAAGGTGTTATTTTAGCAACATCTATAACTATTGACAGTTTTGAAAGTAACGGAGGTTTCGAATTTGACCATCAAGGATTTCTTGACGTCTAAGAAGACGATTCCTAAAGGAGGAAAGTACCTTGGATGTTGGAAGACGGTGGACGTTGTGTTCATCGTCTTCGGTTTTCCTAACGGGTCGAAGTTGCGTCTAACCTATTGGATTTGTGCAGAACAGTTGCTGGTATGTGTGAAAGATAAAAAAGGCGTGTATAACTGCATAGGGAACAACATTAAGGACATGGAGGCGGCACAGCATCTGCTGGACGAATTTGATTGGCGCAAGTACGATGCAAAGCAGGAGAAAAGAATCACAAATGGCTTGACGTCACAAAACGTGAAAGTGACGGAAGAAGACATGGCAGATATACGAAAGAGGCTTAAATCGCTGTAAAAAAAAAGGATGCTGGCAGACGGCATCCTTTTTTTTATTATATTTGCATAAATGCGATAAAGTCCAATATCTTATGTACAAATCAACCCGTATTACATCAGAAAAAGTCAAAGCCATTGTCGATGCACATTACGAGCCTGGGCGACAAGACAGATGCAAGCTTTGGGTTTACCGAAACATCGTACGCAAGGAGTTAGGAATCTCGGAGCGCACGTTTTTCCGTTGCCTTTCCAGGGCAACGGATGACAACAACAAAGTCAATACACATCAATTAGAGTTGAACTTCCTTTGACAAGGCCAACCCTATTCCCATCTATCAACCAATTTCACATTTAATTTGATAGGCGTTTGCTGAACAGAAGTTGGAGGTTCGTCCTCGTCCTTTATTTCGCATGTGTATGTGCTTTCGTACACCTTTATTCCGTGAGAGGCCGTATAGAACTGGCTATTAGTCCGTACAAGCCCACACGCACGGCCGGGAGTGAAACCTTGCAGACAACGGTGCACCTCGTTGTATCGTTTAATATGTTCGGCCACCTCATCGGTCTGTGTGCTGCCGTAGTGAGTGTCGTGGTAGCAGTCAATGATAAGGCGTACTGAGATGGTTAGCGTTCCGGTTTGATTGTTCCTGGCACAATTGGACCAGGTCACTGACGGAGCGTCTATCAATATTGCCGGGAATGTGATTGGGTAAGAATCTCCCATCGTCTCCAATTGTCCCCAATCCTCATCTATGTAACTGATACCTTCGATTGTCGCAAGTCTGTTGAGTATGTCTATAAAAATTTCCTCCATTATTTCATTTTTTTCTTAAGATACCAAATCTGAACTCTAAGCTTAAAGACCTCGAAAAAAGACAAAATCCTATTTAGAAATTGTTTAAATTTAATTCAAAACTAATTTGAGAGACCTAAAAAAATC
>JAKSLA010000055.1 GCA_024401455.1 Paludibacteraceae bacterium
GCAACGCTCCTGAGTTGTTCGCTCAACCAGACATCGACGGTGGTTTGATCGGTGGTGCTGCTCTTAAGGCTGCTGATTTCATGCAAATCATCGAGGCTTGGAAGTAATTCCAACCTAAAAAACAATAAGTTTTAAGCGGGACGATTTTCGTTCCGCTTTTTTTTGCAGAACAATAAAAGCAAGCCTATGACAAGTCTCAAAAAAAAACGGTGATTAGAAAATCTCTAACCACCGTTCTATATTCTTATACTGATTCAATTATCTTCTTTTCGCATCTTCTATATAAGAATCTTTGAAACCAAGCAAATAAAGCACGCCGTCCAAACCAATGCTGGAGATAGACTGTTTAGCATTCTCCTTCACCTTAGGTTTTGCATGGAAAGCGATACCCAAACCAGCGCTATGGAGCATTGGAAGGTCATTTGCACCATCACCGACAGCGATTACCTGTTGCAAATCGAGGTTTTCAATCTGAGCAATGAGTCTCAACAACTCAGCCTTGCGCTTACCGTCAACAATATCACCCACATAGTTACCCGTCAACTTTCCGTCCACGATTTCCAACTCGTTGGCATAGACATAGTCAATACCGAAGCGTTGCTTCAAGTAGTTTCCGAAATAGGTGAAACCTCCTGAAAGGATGGCGATTTTATAACCGTACTTCTTCAATATGTGGAGCACACGATCGGCACCCTCCATAATCGGCAACTTCTCGGCAATGTCCTGCATAACCGACTCGTCCAAGCCCTTCAACAAACCGACACGACGCTTGAAACTCTCGCAGAAATCAATCTCACCACGCATTGCCGACTCCGTGATGGCACGAACTTCGGCACCCACGCCAGCACGCTCAGCCAACTCGTCGATTACCTCGGTCTCAATAAGCGTCGAATCCATATCGAAGCAGATCAAACGTCTATTTCTTCTAAACAAGTTATCCTCTTGGAAAGAGATGTCATAGCCTAACTCCTGAGAAATACGCAAAAACTCAGACTGAAGGAACTGCTTGTCCTTAGGTGTACCACGGACGGACATCTCCACACTGGCTTTGGTCAACGTATCCTCCTCCAACGGCACACGACCAGTAAGACGCGTGATTGTATCAATATTCAATCCCTGTTCGGCCAATACATGCGACACACTGGCGATAAGTTCTGCCGAAATCTTACGGCCCAACAACGTGACGATATAACGATTTTTGCCCTGCATCGACACCCAACGGCAATACTCTTCTTCGGTAATCGGGTTGAAACGTACACTTACGCCCAATTCACTACACTTGAAAAGGATATCCTTGAGAAGGAAACCAGAAACCTCATGGCTACTCTTGAACAATATTCCGAGTGAAAGCGAGTTGTGGATATCTGCCTGGCCAATATCCAAAATAGTGGCGTTGTACTTTGCTATGATACCCGCCAAAGAGGAAGTCACTCCCGGCTTGTCTTCACCCGTTATCGTGATGAGGATAATCTCGTTGGTCTGATTCATTTTCCAGTTCTTTTAGATGTTTTTGTTCTATTTTTTTGTTGATATCGTTGGGCAGAAAACCCCTTTAAGGAGGAATTTCGTTAACGAAACGCCATTTTTCCAGGCCCATAGGCTGTGCTTTTTCTTCGGAGAAATCGGTGGCACTCGAATAGGCGCCAAAGCCCACAGACACTGCATCTCGCCGAAGTTTTGCATTGCAAAATTAACCTTTTATTTTCATACTAAGAAATCAATTTTATGTTAAAAAACATATTTTTAACACTATTTGTGGTGATTGGTGGCTGAAAATGGCTACCTTTGCACCCGAAATGAGAGATGAAAGTCTCCCATTCCACATAGATAACGGACTGATTGGTAAAAGAGTTTACCGCTGTCCTAGTGTTAACTAAACTATATTTAATGAGGAGATTTAATTATTTTGTCATTTCTGCGATTATCGCAGCAACTTTGCTTTCGTTCATGTCAATCAGCTCGGTAACGTCATCGGGATTGTTTGTCGGCCAAAGCTTCCCAAATTCGGAGATAGCCAAGCCAAACAAAGGAGAGTTAATGCTAGTCAATTTTTGGGCAGCCTACGATGCCGCATCACGCGACGAGAACATTCGCTTCTCAATGGTAACCCAAAAGTACGATGAAAAGGTAATGGCAAGAAACCTTCGCCTGAAGTCGATGTCCGTTTCGATGGACCGATTTCCGATGGTTTTCGAAGAAGTGACAAAACAGGATGGTTTGAATTTCACGGAAGTCACTTTGGTGACAGACGGCTTTCAATCCAAACTTGCCAAAGATCTGAAATTGAACAATCGATTTGGCAATTTTCTAATTGATGATGAGGGCAAAATCATCGCAAAAGATTTTACCCCAGAGGAGTTTGAAAAGATGCTAGAAAGGTACTTAGATTAACTAAAAGAAAAGCTTCGGGTTTTATTACTCGAAGCTTTTCTTTTTTTTTGCATCTTGTACTTTTGGGGGACTGACAAGTGCATGGAAGTCGCGATTAAGCCGCTGTAACCAAAGCACAAAAAAAATTGAAGATTCGCATAAAAGATCTGAAGATTTCACACAATAGATTTGAAGATTCTGCACAATAGATTTGAAGATTTTGCACAACAAATTTGAGGATTTTGTACAATAGATTTGAAGATTTCGTGCATTAAATTTGAAGATTCTGCACAATAGATTTGAAGATTTTGCACAACAGATTTGAAGGTTTCGTACAACAAATTTGAAGATTTTGCACAACAGATTTGAAGATTTCGTACAACAAATTTGAAGATTTTGCACAACAGATTTGAAGATTTTGTATTTTTGTGCAAAATTAGAATGAGACATGAGTGAATACGTCAGACAAAAATATGGAGAGATTTTAGACAGACTTCAAGAACCAAGAATGTTTATCCAAGTATTGGCTGGACCACGCCAGGTCGGGAAAACCACATTGGTTAGGCAGGTTTTGTCTAATATTGACATACCTTATGTCAGTGAAAATGCTGACTTTGCAGATCCCACTGATACTGATTGGATAAGAAAGATATGGCAGTCTGCCAGAATGCGTATGAAGTTGGAAGGATCTAAGGAGTTCGTATTAGTAATAGATGAAATTCAAAAATTGAATAATTGGAGTGAAGCGGTAAAGAGGGAATGGGACGACGACACTCGAAATGGTTTAAATATTAAACTATTGTTGTTGGGTAGTTCCAGGTTGCTTCTGAAAAATGGGCTAACGGAATCATTGGCTGGAAGGTTCGAACTCATACGTGTAGGACATTGGAGTTATCAAGAAATGCATGATGCATTTGGATGGGATGTCGATAAATATATATATTATGGTGGATATCCAGGACCAGCAGCTATCGTGGACAATGAGAAACGATGGCGTCGATATATCAAAGATTCTTTAATTGCTCCGTCGATTGAAAAAGATGTGATTATGACTTCCAATATATACAAACCAGCTTTGATGAAGCAGGTTTTTGATTTGGGGTGTAGTTATTCTGGAGAACTGCTGTCGTTAACGAAAATCATAGGTCAGCTTCAAGACGCGGGAAATGCAACCACCGTCGCCAATTATATAAATATTTTGGATGAATGCAATTTGTTGGCCGGTTTACAAAAATATGCGATGGACGACGCAAGAAAGTATAATTCGATACCGAAATTTCAGGTTTATAATAATGCACTACTGACAGCGTTCAAAGGGCGATCGTATGCAACCGACAGAGTAGACACAACTGCGTGGGGAAGATGGGTAGAGTCGGCAATAGGCACTCATCTGCTAAGTCAAGCGTCGGAATATGAATACGAAGTGTTTTATTGGAAAGAAAGATCCGACGAGGTGGATTTCATCATAAAAAGTAAACAGAAATGTATAGCAATAGAGGTGAAAAGTGGTCGAAGAGGAACAAATAAAGGTTTGCCATTATTTGAAAAGACATTCCATCCCGACGTTTGTTTTGTTGTCGGTACAAATGGAATCGACATTGAGACATTTCTGAAAAGTGATATCGGGAGATTGGTTTAAAAATGAGAAAAGCAGAATGCCCTTGACTTGGCAGTCAAAGTGTTTAATGAATCACCTAAAAAACAGGGGCATTTTGTTTAATGGATGAAATGGCACCATTCCATTCAAAATTGGACTGATTCAATTTATACGCCCTATCTACTTAAAGATTTGGACATAACTCATTGTGAAAAAATCAGACTCGAAGGTGAAAGCGGGGAAGAAAAAGCACAGCAGAAATAGCTTTTTTATAGACTTTTACCTTCATATCGAAAAAGAAGATGTAAATTTGTAACATACTATTCATTTAAATAGATATGCGTAAATATATATTAGATTTGACCGTAAACAGCAACGAACGGCTGAGCGGTAACTACATTTTGATGAAGCTCACATCGGAAGAGAGACTTCCGGACATGCTTCCCGGACAATTCGCCGAAATCCGTGTGGACGGTTCTCCTTCCACCTTTTTGCGCAGACCTATCTCCATCCACTTTGTTGACCGCGCCGCAAATGAGTTGTGGTTCTTGATTCAACTGGTGGGCGACGGTACTCGTAGATTAGCCGAATTGAAGAAGGGCGACAACCTCAATGTGATGTTGCCGTTGGGAAATTCATTCTCCATGCCAGCCTTGGCGCAAGAGGAGTTGTTGCTCGTAGGTGGTGGCGTGGGTATCGCTCCCCTTCTCATGTTGGGTGCCGTGCTACGCAACTTGGGCTACCAACCTACCTTCTTGTTGGGTGCCCGTTCGAAGAAGGACTTGCTTCAATTAGATGCTTTCGAAGCTTACGGAAAAGTGTTCGTCACAACAGAAGATGCCTCGTTCGGAGAGAAGGGCTTCGTGACCAACCACTCCATCTTGCAACAAAAGAAATTCGATAAAATATATACTTGTGGACCTACCCCAATGATGAAGGCGGTGGCTACATTCGCCGCTCAAAACGGCATTGACTGCGAAGTATCATTGGAAAACAAAATGGCCTGCGGTCTTGGCGCCTGCTTGTGCTGCGTAACAGACACGAAAGAGGGGCACAAATGTGTATGCACCGACGGTCCTGTATTTAACATAAAAGATTTGAAATGGCAGATTTAACGACAAACATAGGCAAACTCGTCATGAAGAACCCCGTCATGACGGCTTCGGGAACTTTCGGCTACGGCGAAGAATTCTCCGATTTCATCGATATCAGCCGATTGGGCGGTATCATCGTCAAGGGTACGACATTAAAGCACCGCGAGGGACACCCTTACCCAAGAATGGCGGAGACTCCTTCTGGCATGATCAATGCCGTGGGCTTGCACACTAAGGGCGTCGACTATTTCGTAGAGAACATCTACCCTCGCATCAAAGACACGGCCACTAATATTTTGGTGAATGTTTCCGGTTCAACCATCGACGACTATGTGGCAACCGCCGAGAAAATCAATGCACTGGACAAAATTCCCGCTATCGAACTCAATATCTCCTGCCCTAACGTCAAGGAAGGAGGCATGGCTTTCGGTACATCATGCGCCTCTGCAGCCAGCGTCGTTTCTGCCGTTCGCAAGGCTTACGACAAGACGTTGATCGTAAAACTATCTCCTAACGTCACTAACATTGCCGAAATCGCTTTGGCTGTCGAGGAGGCTGGCGCTGACAGTGTTTCTCTCATCAATACGCTTATGGGCATGGCCATCGACGCAGAGAAACGCAAACCTTTGCTTTCAACGGTCACTGGTGGACTTTCTGGTGCTTGCGTAAAACCTATCGCACTCCGCATGGTTTGGCAAGTGGCGAAGGCCGTAAAGATTCCGGT
This sequence comes from Paludibacteraceae bacterium, assembly GCA_024401455.1. Classification (GTDB taxonomy): domain Bacteria; phylum Bacteroidota; class Bacteroidia; order Bacteroidales; family Paludibacteraceae; genus RGIG10190. Next base: position 5,786 of record JAKSLA010000055.1, read on the forward strand.
TGTTGGATTGGGTGGCATCATGAATGCTACCGATGCTATCGAATTCCTCTTGGCTGGCGCCTCTGCTGTGGAAATCGGCACCGCCAACTTCATTGACCCGACGGTAACCATCAAAGTAATTGAAGGCATCAACGCCTACTTGGATCGCCACGGCTTCAAGTCCGTCCGCGACATCATCGGAAAATTGGAGACGGCATAAAGCATCTCACAAATACAATAGGGAATCCCGACGACAATCGGCCGTCAGGATTCCCTTCCTTTTAATTAGAAAATTGAACATGAAGAAAAAACTAACATATCTCCTACTCGCCGCCTGTGCAATTCTGAGTTTCCTTCTCTTCGTCAATTTCGGCATGAAAGAAAACGAGAGCAGTTCAGATGGAATGTCCATCCGTAATACCCAATGGACACTGCAAAAGGTGGACGACTTCAAGGTTATGACTGTCGCACCCAATGGCGATTGGATGACGGACATAAAAAAGGCAATGCTCTCCAAACGGTTGGAGGATGGCAACCTACCTGTGTCATTCGCCCTTACGATAGCAGGATCAGACGCACCCGACTCCATCGTCGGAATGGACTGCCGCCTTCAGTATAAGGAGATAAAAATGGAGGGGCCGATCAAAAATCTAAAGACGGTTCGAGACGACTCTACATTCGTCAGCAAAGGTCTCTTCTCGTTCAATTTCTCCAAGGCAGAAAATGCCACAATAGACAATCTGTATCACCTTTCTGCCCTATCGGCCGACCATTTGAAAATGTGGGTAAAACCACATTACGCAAAGACAGACGAAAACGAATGGCACGAATTGGTATGCAAGTATTGAAAAGGCATTTTTAGATTCAACCCAAGTTAAATTTTTAAATCGAGGAATTGATAGCCCTAACAACCCATGAAAAAGATTGAAGTCGAAAGTGATTTTCTAAATAAAGTCGGACACATATCCATCGGTATCATCGAGTGTCAAATTCAAAACAGCGCATCATCTGCTGAACTGTGGGAGAGAATAGACAAAGAAATCGGAACATTCACTCAGAAATATGAGATGGCCGACCTTGCCAAACGTCCTACCGTTGCCGCAACCCGCACAGCCTACAAGCTATGTGGCAAAGACCCCAGCCGCTATCGTCCGTCGTCAGAGGCACTATGCCGTAGAATCTTGAAAGGAATGGATCTCTATCGCATCAATACTGTAGTGGACCTCATCAACTTGGTTTCCATCACTTCGGGCTACTCAATCGGCGGATTTGATGCCGACAAGATAGAGGGAGACACGCTCACGTTAGGCATCGGAAAGGCCGACGAACCTTTTGAAGGAATCGGACGTGGAACTCTCAACATCGAAGGCCTGCCGGTTTATCGTGATCAAATCGGAGGCGTAGGTACGCCAACCAGCGATAACGAGCGTACAAAACTCGCAGAAGAATCAACCCATCTTCTGATGATTACAAACGCCTATTCGGGTCCGGAAGGTTTGGATCAATTCTTGAACGAATCCACCGCTCTACTACAACAATTTTCAGCAGCAGAAAACATCGAAAAAAAGATACTAAATTTTTGATATCGAGTAGAGACGGTGTGCACACCGTCTCTACTATCCTAAATCATTGTACATCCTCCTCCATCGTATAATCAACCACCTTAGTGATATACTCAACAAAGGGTTTGTTTTTACGACAGATGGCCACCAATCTTGCCAACAAAGCATCGGCATCTTCCACTTCCGATGGGCTCATAAATCGCTGAAGACAATAACTCTTTAAGCGAGCATAGTCTTTGTAAGGAGAATCTGCAAAGGCTTTCGGCACTTTCTTCAAGGAGTTGTGATAATCCAACTCCAAACCATCCTCAGATGCTGTTCGGACAAAGGCATCAAACTTTTCGCCTTCGTCTTCCATATCCTCGCGCACTATCTCTACGACTCGTTTGTCATAGCAGTAGTTACCGACGGCTATCATATTGGCATCAGGATAATCATCGCCTCCTACCGAAAGATGAAAATAATAGCCTGCTTTCATCGACTTCTTACCGCCAGGCGCTGCAAAAAGACAAAAGTGCGTCTTATAAGGTGACTTGTCCGCAGAGAAGCGAATGTCCCTATTTATGCGGTAAGTACAATCTTTCAACTCTAACCCAGCAAGGCTGTCATCCATCTTGATAAGTTCAGCCAAGAGTTTGGTGGCAAACTGATTGAAACGGTCTCGCGCTGCTTCATATTCCGGACGATGGGCATGAAACCATTCCGTACAATTGTTGCCATACAGTTGACGCAAAAAGTTTATTACACTCTTCATATACCTCTATTACTCTATTTACTATAAAGGGGTTCTATATTATCCCCGATTATTTTTAGTTCTCCTACAAAGATAAAAAAGCCGGAAAGGAATCTCCCATCCGGCCTATTTGGATTGTCTTTTCTAAATCAGCACTTGATGTTGAGGCTATCCAACACGCCACGAATCTTCTCGAATGTCGTGATTCGGGTAGGAACCAACGGCAAGCGAAGTTTGTTGTTGATGTAGCCCATAATAGAGAGCATACACTTCGCTCCAGCCGGATTTCCGTCCACGAAGAGAAGGTCGAACAACTCTGTGAAACGGTGGTGAATCTCCCTTGCCGACTGATAGTCGCCTTGTAAAGCCAAACGCACCATCTTTCCGAACTCCTTAGGAAAGGCATTACCGATAACAGAGATGACGCCTACCGCCCCCATTGTAATGAGCGGATATGTGATGCCATCGTCACCCGAAATCACCATAAAATCCTTCGGTTTGTTCTTGATGATGTCATTCATTTGAACGATATTACCAGAAGCCTCCTTGATAGCCACGATGTTGTCATATTGGCGAGCCAAACGAAGCGTTGTTTCTGCCGTCATATTGACACCTGTACGACCTGGCACATTATAAAGGATGACAGGAACTTTAGATGCCTCTGCAATAGCGCTATAGTGTTGGAAGATACCCTCTTGAGATGGTTTGTTGTAGTAAGGGACAACCGAAAGGATTGCATCAATGCCTTCCATCTTGTCCTTTTTCAAAGTCTCAACAATGCCTTTGGTGTTATTGCCGCCGACGCCCAAAACGATAGGCACTCGGCCGTTTACCTTGGACAATATAAATTCACGCACCTCGCGTTTCTCCTCCTCCGACAAAGTCGGTGTCTCGGCTGTCGTACCCAAAGCGACTATATAGTCCACACCGTTTTGAATCTGATAATCCAACAAGCGGCCCATGGCCTCAAAATCTACACTTTCGTCTTCCTTGAATGGGGTCACCAATGCTATGCCCAACCCCTTAAATTTAGTATGCGCCATCGTTTTTCTCCTTCTTTTTTTTCGAAGATATTTTTATCGGTATAGCCCTAATTGAAGAAAACATAACGCAGCATTCCACAACTCTCGGTACCATCCGAAATACAACTTACAAAGTTATATCTTTTTTATCACTTTGTTTGTATAGTCGTAAGATAAAATAAAATTTGCTGCAACAAATCATCTTCTTTCTTACCCGACATTTTGCTTACCTCCAAATCGTAGAGCCCGTCATACCCCTCTTTCGAATAGCCACAACGGCAAGAAGTACGGGATACGCCCAATAGATATTTCATCGGAAGCAACTCCGTCATCGTCAAATCGATGAGGATGTCATAATCGTCCGACAAGAAACGTTCCTCCAACGGTCTTTCCGGTTTTCCCAAGAAAGAGATGTTCTTCGGTCTGAGGATATGGATATTGACCAGATCTCGACTTGGATTGTCGTTTCGATTGGTATAACCCCACGCTTGTACATTCCCTTGTATTCCAATCTTTTGGATAAGTTCCATCACCTTTTCATTACGCAGGCTGTCGGCATCATACAACAACACGATACCCTTTGCGTCCTTAAGGTTGACAAATTGTTTTCCTTTCCGCTTGCGCATCGCAGGCGAATTGACACAACGGTCGATGTAAAATTTCTTTAATCTGTAAAACATCTTATCCTGTTTTATTTTCAACAACTACCGGACTTCAAAGCCCGATCATCTGTTCAAACTCACTTTCTGTAAGGAACTTGACGTTCAGTTTCTGTGCCTTCTCCAATTTCGCGGGACCGATATTGGCTCCAGCCAAAAGATAGTCGGTCTTCGAGGAGATGGACGAGACGTTCTTGCCACCATACTGCTCGATAAGTTGCTTCAACTCATCCCTCGAATGACGTTCGAATGTTCCGCTGATGATGATGGAGAGCCCCGCCAATGCATCGCCCTTGACCTCCTGCTCCTCTTCTGAATTTTGGAACTGAAGTCCGTACGCTTTCAAACGCGCCACCAACTCGCGGTTCTCCTCCTTGCGGAAAAACTGCAACACACTATTGGCTATCACATCACCTATCTCGTCGATGGCCACCAATTCGTCAAAAGTGGCCTGTTCCAACTTCTCAATGCTACCCATCGCAGCAGCCAACTTCTTGGCTACCGTAGCACCCACATAGCGAATACCCAAAGCGAAGAGCACACGGTCGAACGGCACCTTGACCGAATCGGCAATGCTCGTCACAAGGTTGGATGCGCTCTTGTCGCCCCATCGCTCCAAAGAAGCCAAGTCGGAGTGTTTCAATTCATAGAGGTCGGCACTGCTTTTCAACATTCCTTTTTCATAGAGCAGATCCACCGTCTCGCTTCCCATATTTATATTCATTGCCTTACGGCATACGAAATGTTCAATCTTTCCCTTGCGCAAAGTCGGACAACCCGATTCGTTCGGACAATAGTGCGCCGCCTCACCCTCTACTCGGACCAATGGTGTGCCACACTCCGGACAAACTTTTATGAACTCCACCTTCTCGCCCAACGAACTGTTGCGCATATCGGTATTGACCCCGACAATCTTCGGGATAATCTCTCCGCCCTTCTCTACATAGACCATATCGCCCACATGCAAGTCAAGACCATTGATGATGTCCGCATTGTGCAGAGAGGCACGCTTCACCACCGTACCCGCCAAAAGGACAGGCTCCAAGTTGGCCACAGGCGTCACCGCACCCGTTCGGCCCACCTGGTAGGTGACTTCGTTAAGACGTGTACAAGCTCGTTCGGCTTGGAATTTATAGGCTATGGCCCAACGTGGCGACTTTGCCGTGAAGCCCAGTTCTTGTTGTTGTCTTAACGAATTGACCTTCAAAACAATACCATCAGTAGCCACTGGGAGTTTCTTGCGTTCTACATCCCAATATTTGATAAAATCGAATATTTCCGGAAGTGTCTTACAGACCTTCATCGCATCAGAGACCTTGAAGCCCCACGAACGGATGGCCTCCATATTCTGGGAATGGACGTCGTTCGGCAACTCCTCGCCCAAGAGATAATAGAGATAAGCGTCCAACTTTCGTTTAGCCACTTCCTTAGAATCCTGCAATTTGATTGTACCCGAAGCCGCATTACGAGGGTTGGCGAAGAGAGCCTCCTCCTGAGCCTCGCGTTCCTTGTTGAGTTGTTCGAACACCGACCACGGCATCAAGATCTCACCGCGCACCTCGAAGAGTGGCGGATAATTGCCCTGCAAGGAGAGCGGAATAGAACGGATGGTACGCACATTGGCGGTCACGTCGTCGCCTTTTTCGCCATCGCCACGGGTAACGGCTTGCACGAGTTTTCCATCCTCGTAGGTCAAGGAGATAGAAGTACCATCGTATTTCAACTCGCAGACGATTTCAAAATCCTCCGAGAGGCCTTTGCGCACCCGCTCGTAGAAATCGGCCACGTCGCCCTCCGAGTAAGTATTGCCCAACGAGAGCATCGGGTAACGGTGAGCCACTTGACGAAACTCCTTCGTAACATCGCTACCCACACGGACCGTCGGCGAATTTGGGTCAAACAGCTCAGGATGAGCCATTTCCAGATTCTGCAACTCATGCATCTTCATATCAAACTCGTAGTCTGAAATGGTCGGCTGAGACAAGACATAATAATTGTAGTTATGCTGATTGAGTTCAGCCCTTAACGCTTCTATCTGTTGACGAACATTCTCCATAAATCCATTCTATAAACACCTCAACACCCCCATAAACAAGGAGTATAAATCAAACAAAAGTAACCAAATAATGGGAAAAATACAAGGGATTGGGGGGGAGTAGAAAAAAAAGAGTTTTAGAAAAAGAATCCATATTAATTTTTACCACAAGCACAAAAAAAAAGATTTTTTAACATAAATATGTCACTTTTTGACATATTTGTACTGTAATTTTGACGGCAAAAGATAAAGCATGGTACATCCTGATTGTTAATAACTTTACCCCAACAATCAGCCATAAATTTGAAAACAAACAACTAATTTAGTAACGATAAAACAAATAGAACAGCAATGACATTCAAACTGACACTTGCTCTCGAACCTCAAGTTAGTGGTCGAGAGATTCCGATTAACTACCAATATGAGTTATCGGCCATCATATATCGCATTATTGCAAATGCAGATGCATCATATTCAGAAATGCTTCATGACAAAGGGTTTTCCTCAACAAAAAAGCATTTCAAACTATTTACATTCTCCAACCTAATCGCACCACATCGTGGAATCGAATTCAGAAAAGGCACAGACCGCCTGGTCGTAAAGTCCAACACTCTCGAATGGTATTTGGGTTTTGTCTCAGAAGAAAGTACCCAGCGCTTTGTGCAAGGTGTGTTCACCGACCAGCGTTTCCGTCTGGCCGACAACGTGAGTGGAGCATGGTTCAGAATATGTGAGGTGCAGTTATTACCAGAAGTTGATTGGACTCCAGACACCGAGTTCGAAACCATATCACCGATAAGCGTATCAAAACATATCGAAGGCCAAAAGCATGCTATATATATCGGTCCCGACGACGAAGCGTACGAAACCGCATTGCTCACCGGACTCGTCGAACGCTACAAAGCCATCAACGGCCGAGACTACGAAGGAGAAAAATATTGTCGTCTGACTGTAACAAACGAGCCCAAGTCGGCACTAATAACAATAAAAGCCGGCACCAAAGACGAAACCCGCGTCCGTGGCTTCCGCTATCGCTTCAAGATAGACTTGCCAGAAGAGCTGATGGAAATAGCCTACGAGTGTGGTCTGGGCGAAAGAGGTAGCATGGGGTTTGGAATGATAAAAGTGAAGGAATAAAACAAAAGAAAAATATATGAGTTTAGATACGGTTTTACATATAGGAAAAACTATAAAAGAAAAAGTGGATGAATCTGAAAGGATTCAGTACTTCAGATTTTCTAGGAAGCCATCTTTTAAAGACGAAACACCAATATTTTGGTTTTCTGTAAACATAAAGATGACCTCAAAACAGTATACTATTGATTGGAACTCTCTTCATCCTATACCAGAAAACCAAAGAGAAAATATGTTTTATTTTCTTAATAAAACATCGGATCAAGATAGTAGTGCACCGACATATCTTTGGGGTGACATTTGGTACAGTCTTTCTGTAACAGAAGAGAAATCAAATAGCTTTAGAATTCGAAAAGATAATTCTTTAGATAAATTATACAATGACAAGAACTATCTGAATTCTTTTTTGTCTGGCGATAACAAAAAGAAAAAGCAAGAGAAAGAGTTTCTCCAGAAATATATAAACGGAGAAGAAATAAAAGACGAAAACTATAATTTCGTATCTTCAATTATCAATGCGAATCCAATACTTATGTATTGGCAGATGATGAAACGTGAGAAAACTAATATTGAAGCGGTCCTTTCATACACTCCAGTAATCAAATCATTTGTTCCAGACTTGAATGAAGTAGAATCGGCTTACAAAAAATATGTTTGGGAAAACTTGAAAAGTAAAAAGCCTGTCAAGGATTCCATTAATGATTATATAAGGAGAAAGAAAACAGAAGATATTGAAATCAAAGCTTCAGATGTGTCATTTGAAGATCTTGGAGATGATACCAACAAATTCCTCGAAGTTGGGGATCATTGCGTATTTTTACATTTCAATTTTATAGATGAGAAAGGAAAAACATCGTGGTACGAGCAAGAAAGAACCTGCTCCTATATATATTCGTATTTAATTGAGAAAATTACAGAATACAATGATGGTAAGACAGTTCTCAGTAATTTGATTTATCCTACATTGTGTTCTGGTAATGAAAAAAACGATTGCCAGTTTCCAAACTTTAAGAGTGAAAACAAATACAAATCTTTTTTCTTTAGTGAGGAAGGAGAGTCTTTATATAATTTGCTCTATGCGGATCGTATACTAAAAACAACGAAAAAATGGATTAAAGGTACTGACATAAACATTATTATTTTGCCCAAAAGTATAGATAGGGAAATTGATATCCAATCGTTGTTAGCTTTCTTTTTTGAAAATAAAAGCGAAAATAGTTTATTTGACACATCTTGTTTTGATTGTTTTGACGAGGAGGAAAGTCAACAAATAGTATTTGACTATGTATTTGTTAATACAAGTGGTCAAACATCAGTATACCTTTTTGACATAGCCGGTTTGCAGAAAAGTATCCTAAAAGAGATTGAATCCAACATCAAAAAAACATCGCATAATATATCTGAAGAGATTAGAGAAACTCATCACTGGGAGCATTTCAACACATCAATTGAAGATGCATATACAGTACTTTTAGGCATGTGTCAAAACAATGAAGGTAATATTAAGTTTGTAAATCAAGTAAAAGTGGGAAACGAAAGTAAACCTTATGCACCATACCAATCGCATATGCTTAAAGTAGTGCCTAAAATATACACACAATCCTTTTACGACGATAATCTTCTATTGCCTTCTTTGATAGAAAAAACAGAATTTTGTGTGCGAAATGGTAAAGAGGAAAACACCCACAATTACTACATAAAAATCAAATATAGTTTTAAATTCCTATTAAATATTCAAAATAATAAAACAAGTAAATATATGGAAATCACAAGTTCCCCCAGTTATCTGATTGGTCAAAGACTAGGTCAGTTAGCAAAGCCTTTAGGACGAAAGATTAACACGTTCCAGAAGAATTATGTCGGAATGCTTACACGACGTGCGTCAACTAAGTCAGATGCTATAGAGTTAGCAAATGACATTATAGAGAAGTTGGTTATGCACGATTGTTCGTATCAAACATCATTGTGTGGAGAAGTCTGCGCAAATATTGCATCTTTGAATGGCTACGACAAAGAGCAATTTGCTTTTGGTTTTTTTGAAGGTTATTTCAAGTATGTTGCCAATGATGCATCTAATACGTTTGTTGAAAAAGCAGAGAAACTTATCTCTGATTTTTCTAGTAATGAAGACCTTTCAGAAGCATTGAATAATATAAAAAACATAGTCGAAGAACTTAAAAATAAATAATTATGGCTACAATCACAGAAAAATCGGAAATTTTATTTATCTACGAGACTTCTTATAACATTCCTAACGGCGATCCTTTTACAGGAGAGCAGCGTTATGATGAAGAAACAAAAAAGATACTTGTAAGCGATGTTAGAGTGAAGCGTTACATTAGAAGTTATCTTGAGCACCTCGACAATACTATTTTTGTATCTGGTGCTGGGGAATCTATTACAGCTAAAACTCGTATTGAGAATTTGGCCAAAAATCAAACTGCGACAACAGATATTGGGGAATTAATGAAGAATTGGATTGATGTACGCTTGTTTGGCGGTATTTCAACATTGAAGGATGCCGACTTGAAGAAAATAAAAGTCAAGGTGGGAGGTAAGGAAACTGAATGTGTAAACGGTCATGTTCAATATACAGGTCCAGTCCAGTTTGCACTTCTTAATCCATCTCTTAATCGTGTGAATATGCGTATGCATCAGAACACATCACACTTTACATCAAGGGATGATAATGAACAAGGTGCGATAGGAACCACAACAGTAGTTCCTTATTCAGTGGTTCAGATTCATGGATGGACAAATCCTACCATAGCAAAAGAAACAGGAATGACTGATGATGACAAGCAAAAGATGTTTATGGGGCTATGGTATGGAACAAGTGGGGATGGTAGTTCTTTCTCACGTAGCAAGATCGGTCAGGATTCTCTATTGTTACTTGAGATAATTTATGCAGATTCTCACAAGAAAATATATGGTGTAGACCGTCTTGTCAAAATAAAGGTCAAAGATGCAGATAAGAAGGAAGAACAGATACGTAGCATGGATGACTTTGACTTTGATTTTAGTAAACTAATTGAAGCTGCGAAATCCGACAAAGTGTCAAAAGTCCGCTACTATACAGAAATTGACGTTATAGAAGCTGCTTTAGATGAAGTAGGAGAGAAACTTGAAAAGATAGAAATGTAATGAAAGCACTTCAATTTGAGGTCAAGGGTGAATGGGCTCACTTTAAACGCCCAGAAACCAACAACAATCCTCTTACTCATGACATGATAACCAAGACAGCATTAATTGGTATGATTGGAGCTGTCTTGGGAATTGAACGTCGTGAGATGAAATCGTTATTCCCGATTCTTTCTGAAGACTTCATTTATAACGTTCAACTTCTTAATCCTGTAAAGAAAATATCATTAGGGTTAACAAGCAGAAAGGCATTCTCTACAGTGGAAAAAGCGTCTCCAAAGAGTTTTGAGATTCTTCGTAATCCTGCTTATGTCATCACTTTAGCATTGAGCAACGAGAGATCTCTAAATATTTTTAATCGGTTTGTCACAGCCGTTAAAGAAGAAAGTGCAATCTATACTCCTATATTAGGTTGGCATAATTGTCCCGCAGAGATTTATTATAAATCAGAAGGTAAAATGTCAGAGATTCAAGAGGGCGAATTTCAAACAAATGGTTTTGTTAAAGCTGGAGAATACACACCTTGTAATTTGACAAGTGAGTTTCGTATTGGGTTCGATAAACTGCCAACATATCAAAATGATGATTTTTGGAATCTTCCAGAAAAGTATGTACAGGTAATTTATCCTGATTATCCTCATAGTATTTCTGTTAAAGGCAAATATCGGGAATATAGTGTTACATCAGAAAAGTTATGCTTGATATAAAGAATCTAAAGTCACATCCAGACAAACTATTGTCAAAACATCTTGAAGGTGTAATGAACAATGTTAGGCAGTTGACCAACTCAAAAAAAACAGAGTTGGTCGCTGTTTGGCATGACTTAGGAAAGTGCAATCCCAACTTTCAAAAAAAATTATTAAGAGGAAGCGTCAAAGGATATGATAAGCATTCATACATATCTGCGTTCGCTCTGTTTTGCGCAATAGTTTTTTGCAAGAAAAATAAGGATGAAGCTTTCAATAATTATATTGACATGTCTTCTTTGACAAGTAATGAGCTCTTGGCACTAGTTGCAATAATAGCTAAACATCATGGAGACTTGCCAGATTTTATGCCTAATGGAGAACGAATGATATTAAATTCGGACGAGATAGACGATCTATATTCATTCATTGACGGCAGTTCTATAAAACTAAATGAGGTAGTGACGGATTTGATGAAAGTTCCTGATTTTTCTGTATTCACAAATGATTCTAATGTTAGAAGGAACTTCAAGGAAAGACTTGTTTTTAAGGAAAATGCAAATAATTCGTTGCATTTCTTTTTTGATGTTCAAAAAACATTTGCAACATTGATTTTATCAGATAAGCTCGATGCAGCTGGGTATTACTTGCAAATCAACGATGATAGAGATAATGTCAATAAGTTCTCAGAGAGTTTTTGTGAAACACTTGATGATTTTCTTGGAAATCTTCGTGCTGATACTAAGTTGAACAGATTACGTACAGCAATCCGTTGTGATGCAGTAAAGAATATCAGTTTAGAATTAAATGACAACAAACATGTTTTTGAACTTACATCTCCAACTGGCTCTGGAAAAACTATGATGTTATTGTCTCTTGCTTCTGAGATAATTAAGCACAAGGGCTGTAAGAGAATTATCTATGCATTGCCATTTTTGTCTATTACAGAACAAGTTGAAAAGGTTGTTCATGAGATTTTTGTGGCCCATTCTTCTGATATTAGAAGAATAGATTCAAAAGCAGATAACTCGATTTACGACAAATCGATAGAAGATGCAGAATCAGAAGCAACAGGAGAAATTGAGAAGTTTCGCAATCAAGTTGATTTTAAAGAACAAACTTTTGCTTATCCGTTCATCATAACCACGTTTGTGCGTTTCTTTGAAACATTGATGAGTAATCGTAATGGGGAATTGCTCAAATTGCCTAATTTTTCTAACTGCATATTTTTACTTGATGAGATACAAACATTACCTCCTCGTTTATATGGATTCTTTGTAGCTTATCTTGATTATTTTTGTCGGAAAAACAATAGTTATGCGATTGTTTCAACTGCGACTCAACCAAAGTTTGATTTGCCCAATAATCCGGAAATATCAGAGTTCTTTAGTTCTTATACTACACCTTCATCACTTCTTCCTTTAGACTATTTCAGTAGTGAAGTGTTCAATAGATATGTAATAAATTATCGAAAAAATGGTATCGAAGTTGATGCTTTAGCAGACGAATTGTCCGAGGTTTCTAATTCGGTACTAGTTATTCTTAATACTATTGATGACACAAAGCAACTTTATGATTTGCTATCAGAAAAATGTAGTCCAGATGTCAATCTTTGTCTTTTAAATACCCACTTCACAACAGAAGATAGAAAAAAGAAAATAGCAGATATTAATGAGCATCTAAAGAGAAATGAAAGAATTGTTGTTGTATCAACACAATTGGTAGAGGCTGGTGTCGACATTGATTTTCCAGTTGTTTATCGTGATATGACTATAGTATCAAGCATTGTTCAATCTGCTGGTCGTTGTAATCGAAATGGAAAGATGACAGTTCCTGGAGTTGTTAATCTTATTAATTTGATGAAGGACGGGAAGTCACGATCAGAGTTGATATATAGAGGAAAAGATAAAGAGCTATTACGATTCACGAAAGAGACATTATGTCAAGAACAATATGCAGAAAAGGACTTGTTGACCATACAAAATGAATTTTTCAGCAGAATACAATCAGAATTGAATTTTGGTATTTATAATGTTGGCAGGCAAGATAGAAATTTCATAAAAGATATGAGGCAATGTATGTATGAACAAATTGGTAATTTCTCCTTGATTGACAAAGCCGAATTTGGAGAGGTTCGTCTGTATTATGTACCTAAGTCTGAAGAAGACGACGCCTTTGAGAGACTTATGGATTTATCTGAACATTTGGCTTCACAAACATCAATGAAAGAAGTGTTGAGCGCTAAACGTAAATTGCGAAACCATCTACGTTCTATGCAGAATCGAGTTGTGCAAATCCGCCTCAAAAAGAATGATTATGCACCAATACCAACAAGTGAGAAAGAATATTTTGGGTTACAAAAGCTTGCGCTTGAAGATTATTCGTACTCTAAAGGAGTAAACCTTTCATGCGAATCAATTTTATAAGTGTAATTTTTTATGTCCACCATTGAGCTCATATATTAAATGTAGTACATAATAATCTCCCCATGCAAAACGAAAAAAACATAATAATATACAACACCATCGATGGCAAGGCCTCAGTGGCTCTTTATGCCAAGGATGGCAAAATCTGGCTCAATCAACAGCAGATTGCTGAACTTTTTGGGACCTCAAAGCCCAATATAAGTATGCATATAGCTGGAATATTGAAAGACAATGAGTTAGACAAAAATTCAGTTGTTAAGAATTACTTAACAACTGCCTCCGATGGCAAGCAGTATGACGTGGTTTTCTACTCACTCGAAATGATATTGGCCATAGGCTATAGAGTCAGAGGTGTGCGTGGCACGCAATTCCGCCAATGGGCTACACGACATCTGGCCGAATATCTTGTCAAGGGCTTCACTATGGATGACGAACGACTCAAAAATCCTGATGGCCGGCCTGACTATTTCGACGAGTTGCTCCAACGTATCCGCGACATCCGGGCCTCCGAAAAGAGATTCTATCAGAAACTTCGCGATCTCTTCAAGCTCAGCAGCGACTATGAGGTTCATGAAAAAGCCACTCAGATGTTCTTTGCTGAGACGCAAAACAAACTGCTTTACGCCGTTACGCACAATACCGCAGCCGAGATTATCGTCAACAGAGCCGACGAAGGAAAACCCAATATGGGACTCACAACATGGAAAGGCAATATCGTCAGAAAAGGGGATATAATAGTAGCAAAGAATTATCTCAACGAAGAAGAGATTGATTTGCTCAATAGGCTTGTCAACCTGTTCCTCGAATCTGCCGAACTACGTGTCAGAAGCCGCAAGGATTTAACCCTTGACTACTGGCGAAACAACGTAAACCAACTACTTGAATTCCAGGGGCACGATGTGCTTATTGGCAACGGATCTATATCCAATGCTCAAATGGAAGATATTGTTGGTCAAGTTTATGATCGCTTCGACACAAAGCGTAAACATCATGAAGCTTTGATGGCAGACGAAGAGGATATTAAATTGCTTGAAAAAATAGAGGACGAAGTAAAAAACAGAAATAAAAACTAATCTTATGCAGGTAACAGGAACTCACTTCAACTACTACCAGATATGCCATCGCAAACTCTGGCTTTTTGCCAACGGTATCAATATGGAGGGCACTTCCGATACCGTCTACGACGGCAAACTGCTTCACGAAAGTTCATATCCTCAACGCTCCGAGCGTTACGAGGAGGTGGAAGTTGATGGTGTGAAGGTCGATTACTTCGACAAGAAGAACAAAGTCATTCACGAAATAAAGCGTTCCGACAAAGTCGAAACCGCTCACGAATGGCAACTCAAATACTACAT